>JAEXAZ010000223.1 GCA_023394255.1 Bacillota bacterium
AAATACAACAGTTTGCAGAAATCGGCCACGGGCCCGCCCGCTTACAGTTTGCGGATTGACGTACGTTCCACTAAGTTTGGAGTAAAGTCTACGGTTGCGTTAAAACGGGGGTTTGCAATCAGCTTAAGCAGATTGTTGGCTGCGGTCTCGCCCAAAAGCGCCATCGGATGGGCAACTGAGGTAAGCGGCACTTCGCACAGGGAAGCCAAATCGGAATTGTCAATGCTCGCGACGGAAATCTGATCGGGGACAAGGATTCCGCGGGCGCGAAGGAGGGGAATCAGGCCGACCGCCAGCTGATCATTATAGCAGACAAACGCCGTACAGCCTTTCAGGCAGCGCAGGATCCGGTGGAAATCTTCCGCCATGCACGCCTTGTCTTCCGTGGAATACCACAGGATATGCTCCGAGTGAAGGTCCAGCCCCGCGGCGCGCATTGCATCCAGATAACCGGAATAGCGCAGGTGTCCCTGCAGGTCGTCAGACTGAAAAATCCCCGCGATTTCCCGGTGTCCCGCGCTGATCAGCGCTTCGGTGGCAAGACGCCCGGCTATCGTATCATCCATTGCCACATGCGGAAACGGCGTACCCTGATAATAGGCGTTGAAAAACACCAGCGGAATCCCCTTTTGATGGATCTCATCATAAAAAGAGCGGTTCGGATTGGGCAGGCCGCTTTTGGTCGGTTCAACGATAATACCGTCCACATTTTTATCAATCATCATCCGCAGCGCCCGCGACTCATTTTCAACAAGGTTATGAGTGAAGGTGAGCTGCATGGAATAGCCGTTTTTGGTAAGCACCGTCTCAATTCCCCGGATAATACTGGTAAAAATATAGTCGTCCAGATACGTGGATATGACACCGATATTCATTGTTTTTTCGCGGCGCTTTACGGGGCTGTAGGTCACAAAAGTCCCGCTGCCCCGCCGGCGCTCCACAAATTTTTCCTGTTCCAGAATCCCGACCGCCTGCCGGACGGTCTGGCGGCTGATTCCGAACATTGCGCTCAGTTCATTTTCAGAGTAGATCTTTTCCCCGTATTTGAGGTGGCCGCTCATCACCTGTTCTTTCATCCAGTTGACCAATACCAAATACTTGGGCAGTTCCTGTGCCATAGAGTCCCCTCGTTTCTGCGTGGATTTATGCGGCGGCCGCAAATCGGACTGTATCTGCTTTCCCCGGTTCGACGGCAATCGACATTTTTTTACGTTTTGAATAGTATAGCAATTTTTGCCCCGGTTGTACAGTCCAATTCGCATCCACATGCCATGAGGTTCCGTCCCTACAGCGCAAAAGCGGATATTTCATATTTATATTATTTGCTTTTTTGCTTGGATATCAGGTCAACGGTCACCGCGCCCAGCAGAACGAGCCCTTTTACCACCTTCTGCATATCCACCGACCAGCCGATCAGGGACATGCCGTTATTGAGCACGCCCATAATCAGCGCGCCGACCACAGCGCCAATAATGGTCCCGGTACCGCCGTAAGCGGACGCTCCGCCGATATAGCAGCTTGCGATGGCGTCGAGCTCAAAGCCGTCGCCGGCTTTCGGCGTTGCGGAAGCGTTGCGCGCGGAGAGCACAATACCTGCCAGTGCGCAAAGCAGCCCCATGTTGGCATAAACCCAGAACATGACTTTGTTAGTTTTGATACCGGACAGCTTCGCCGCTTTGGCATTGCCGCCAACCGCATAGATTTGACGCCCAACCACCATTTTGCTGCAAATAAAGGTGTAAATCAGAATCAGCGCAAGCATAATGGTCAGTACAAACGGAAGTCCGTTATACGCCGCTAATTTCAACGTAAAGAAATTCAGGATCGCCACAACGATCGCCAGCTTGACCGTGGTCTGCCACAGCGGAGGCGTTTGGAAATTGTACTTTTTCTTGTTGGCAATCCCCCGGAACTCGTTGTAAATGATCAGCAGCGACCCGACGATTCCCGCCAGAACAGAAACCATATCCATCTTGGAATTGCCAAAATGAATGTAGAAGGTTGGCAGATAGCCCGCGCCTACCTTCGTATAGGCATCAGGCAATGGACCCTTGGTCTGGCCGTTGAGAACCGCCATTGTAAGGCCGCGGAAAATCAGCATGTTTGCCAGCGTGACAATAAACGGCGGGACATGCAGCCCGGCTATAAAAATGCCCTCCCACATGCCGAAAAGCAGGCCGACCAGCAAAACGACCGGAAACGCTACAAGAATCGGTAACTTATAGTCAAGAACGAAGATTGCGCATACCGCGCCCGCAAAGGCAACCACCGACCCTACCGAAAGGTCGACGTTGCCCGTGATGACGCAGAGCAGCATGCCTACCGCCAGAATTACCACATAACTGTTCTGCATGACCAGATTGTTGACATTCATGGCAGACGCATTTTTGCCTGATGAAAGCATTGTGAAAATGATAAAGATGACCACCAGCGCAATCATCATACCATACTGCTTGAGATTAATCCGCATCCCTGTGCGATTTTTGATAACACCTTTCGTCTCCATCAGTTTTTCTCCCTTCCGATATGCGCCATGATTTTCTCCATAATCAATTCCTGAGTAAGCTCTTCTTTTTGCAGTTCTCCTGCAATTTCCCCCTCATTGATGACATACACTCTGTCGCAGATTCCCAACAGTTCCGGCATTTCGGAGGATATTACAACAATTGCCTTTCCCGCCCCTGCAAGATCGTTGATGATGCTGTAAATCTCATATTTTGCGCCCACGTCGATACCCCTGGTGGGTTCGTCCATCAGAAGCACCTCCGGTTCGGACATCATCCACTTGGCTAAGACAACCTTCTGCTGATTTCCGCCCGACAGGGAGCTGACCGGCTGCTCAATTGACATACATTTGATATTGATTTTGCGCCGGTATTCTTCCGCCGCAAGAATTTCCTCGTTGGCGTTGATTACATTTTTGCTGGAGAAACGGCTGCGGTCCAAGCTTGCGAGCGTCGCATTCCACTTGATGTCGTTGATGGAAACCAATCCCAGGTTTTTGCGGTCCTCGGAAACATAGGCGATTCCGTTATCAATTGCGTCTTTCACGCTGCGCAGATGCAGCTGCTTTCCGTTTTTATAAATTTCCCCCGATATTTTGCTGCCGTAGGCCCTGCCGAATACGCTCATGGCAAGCTCTGTCCTTCCGGCTCCCATCAGCCCCGCAAAGCCTACAACCTCCCCCTGCCGGACATTGAAGGAAACATCCCGTACCACCTGGCGGCGGGGGTCCTCCGGATGAAACACATTCCAGTGTTTTACCTCAAAAATGACGTCTCCGATATGGCTTTCACGGGCAGGATAACGGTTGGTCAGCTCGCGGCCCACCATCCCTTTGATAATGCGGTTCTCGCTGATATCGTCCAAAGATTTGTCAAGCGTTTCAATGGTATGCCCATCCCGGATAACCGTAATGGAATCCGCCACATAACTGATTTCATTCAGCTTATGCGAAATCATAATACAGGTAATTCCCTGTTCTTTCAGGGAAAGCATAATCCCCAGCAGCTTTTTGCTGTCCTCATCATTCAGCGAGGCTGTCGGCTCGTCAAGGATGAGCAGTTCCACCTTTTTGGCCAGCGCTTTCGCGATCTCCACAAGCTGCTGCTTGCCGACACCGAGCTCATTGACAAGTGTGTCCACACTTTCATTTTCCAGGCCGACCTTCCGCAGAATTTCGATGGCCTTCGCCTGGGTTTTGTCCCAGTCAATCACGCCTTTCTGCGATGTGACCTCATTGCCGAGAAATACATTTTCCGCGACACTCATATACGGGCTGAGCGCAAGCTCCTGATGAATAATGACAATCCCCTTGCGCTCACTGTCACGGATATCGCGGAACTGACATTCCTCCCCTTTATAAATGATCTCCCCTGAATAGTCCCCGAAAGGGTAAACTCCCGACAGGACATTCATCAGCGTTGATTTTCCCGCGCCGTTTTCACCGCAAAGCGCGTGGATTTCTCCGCGTTTGACAACAAGATTGACATCGTCCAATGCCTTTACCCCGGAGAATTCCTTGGTAA
>JAEXAZ010000280.1 GCA_023394255.1 Bacillota bacterium
GCTTTGGACACGCCGACTAACGTGTGCCCATCCCTGCATGTTTCAATTTCAACTTCCATCGCCCTGGTGGCTTTCAAATCCGAAAAGCTGAAAAGCCGCCCCTGGGCCAGAAGGGGGACGATTGTGCTGATGTTTCTAATTTGCGTATCGACCGTATTTGTCAAGCAGCATTCTGTGATAGACGTATTTTTCGGCACGCTTGTGACAGCCTTGTTTGGATTGCTCGCATACCATACTGACTGGAGAGCATTTGTGCTGAAAACGCCTTTCCGTTTTATTCTGTAAAGAAAGAGCGGTTAAATTATGTGCCCGTTTCAGATGAGCGCCGGTGTGCGTCGGCAAGAGCAAGAAACGCCGGATAGTCCTTTTTATACAGCCGCATAAGTTCATCGCTATAGCCGCTCAGCACATGCAGAGAGCCCGCTATCCCGTCAAGAAGTTCGGGCGTGATTTCCCTGTTATAGGAGATAATTGTAGCCGGCGTTCTCTGGTTCCGAAAATACAAAACCATCTGTTGGCTCTTCGCCACGGTTATGAAATATTGCTTATGACGGATTGTTTTCAAATGAGCCCATATCAGCTGCTTCGTTGGAAAGACACGGAATTTTCCGCCCTGCAAAGCGATGATGTACTCCCGCGTAATCAGCCCCGCGTTCCAAATTGAACTGGACTGGCTAATATACAGGGTACGGCCCAGTTCAGCACTTAAATGAATCGCGTGTTCGATATCCTCCGGATTTCCCATCCTTGCCAGCTGGCGAAACAGCGGACCTTTCCGGTAATCTGCTAAATGCCATACTTTTACGGAGGCCACCACGGTGGAAACTATCGCCATTAAAAGGAATCCCGCCGCCAGCAGCTGGTCTTCCAAGCGTCCATAGCGGTTTATTGTCAACTGCATGGGCGGTACAAACTGCTGCATTTCTTCAAAAGACAGGCCGTAAATTTCTGCCAGCATGGAAATAATTCCCTTATATTTTTTGTAGCTGTCACTGCGCGAATACAGCTGGTCAAACCGCACGTCTGCGGAATAATCCAGAATTACGGCGTCATCCTGTTCCCTGAGCGACGCGGGAACCAGTGCAAACAGATACCCATCATTATATTCTAGTACGGAATATATCTGATCCAATTTATCCTCCTTCCGAAAGAGTTTCCGAAAAATATCCGAAAAGTTGTTGACCGAACTGACCCCATAATCGGTAAAATAGAGTCTCGCATTATTTACACGAGCATAGACACTTTGATTCTCAAACAGCTTTTTGGCATCCGCCATACTGTTAATCTTGCAAAACGGTGAAAACACGGCCAGCATTTCGGCCCATCCTGTAAAGATATACAGCACTGACAGGATCAAAAAGCACAGGCTGAAAAGGAGCGTTCTCGTACTCAATTGTTTTTGCAGACGTTTGACGTAATTTTCTGTCATATAAAGTTATCCTTATCGTCGAATATTTCCACCAACGGGTGTTCTAAGAACCCGATCCTTGCAAAAGCCTGAATTTAAATTTCTCAAACGGGTTTCTTAATATTAAATCGGCCGGAAATTACGGAAATTAAGCGCGGAACCTCTGACAAGAGCCTCTATAACAGGTGCTCACGGCATTTTTTATCCCGATTTTTCATTTTAAAGAAATAATTTTCCCTGTAATTATAAAGAATATCTATAAACTGCCGGCCTTCATTCAGATAAATAATTTTTAAATGTACGCAGAATGCTATATACTTATAAAAATTAATCTTTATGGAGGAATGCTCATTATGGCGGACTATCGTGAAATGTGGGAAAATTTAGGTATGGATCTGGAAAAGCATGACCAGCTGTGCGCGGTGCTTCCACAGGCATTTGGAGATGTATTTTTAACGCAGGAAAATCGTCCCCAGGGTATGGACTACTACAATTTTGTCATTTCGGAAATTCACGGAGTCCGGCCTATGGAATTGATAGAACACCAGAAAAAGGGCGGAAAAGTGTTCGGAACATTTTGCGTTTATGTCCCGGACGAAGTCATTTTCGCGGCGGGCGCGATTGCAACAGGCCTTTGCGGCGGATCACAGTTTTGGGTGCCCGGAGGAGAAAAAGTTCTGCCAAGCAGTACCTGTCCGTTGATTAAGGCCTCTGTCGGGGCACGGCTGGACAAAACCTGTCCGTTTTTTCGGATTGCGGACATGTATATTGGGGAAACAACCTGTGACGGCAAGAAAAAGGCATGGGAAATCTTAGAGAAAGACGTCCCCGTGCATGTTATGGATTTACCGCAGATGAAACGCGGAAAAGATGTCAGCGCCTGGGCGGAAGAAATTAAAACGCTGATTTCTGTCGTGGAGGACTTTACCGGCAATAAAGTTACCGCTGAAAAGCTGGCGGAAAGCATTAAACTGATCAATAATAAACGCCGCGCACTTGCAAGGCTTTATCAATGCCGCAAAAATGAAAATCTTCCTATCAGCGGCCGTGACGCGCTGGTCATTTCCCAAATCGCATTTTACGACGACCCTCAGCGCTTTACAGAAAAAACCAACGCGCTCTGCGACGAACTTGAAGAACGGATTGCCCAGAATATCAGTATCGCAAAAAAGGGAACCAAACGAATTCTGCTGACGGGAACGCCTCTCGCGATTCCGAACTGGAAACTACATAATATTATTGAGACCAGCGGCGGCGTGGTGGTTGCCGAAGAGATGTGCACGGGAACACGTTATTTTGAAAATCTGGTGGATGAAACCAAAACTACGCTGGAGGAGCAGATTCAGGCACTGGCGGAACGGTATATGAAAATCAACTGTGCATGCTTTACTCCCAATCACGGCCGTATCGAAGACATTATCCGCCTGGCAAAAGAATATCAGGCAGACGGCGTTATCGATGTCAACTTGAAATTCTGCAGTCTCTATGATATTGAAGGATATCATGTGGAACACGCGTTAAACGATGCCGGCATCCCGGTTCTCGGCATTGAGACGGACTACACCGACACGGATGCGTCGCAGCTGCGCACAAGAATCGGTGCATTTATTGAAATGCTGGAAAAATAAAATGGATGTTTACGTTTTGTTCCCTAACCACACGAGCGGGATGCAGCTTTATCGAAAATTAACGGAACGAAAGATTCCCGCCGTAATCGTGCCCACACCCAGGCAAATCAGCTCGTCGTGCGGAATTTCACTGAAAATCGATCAGCGGGACGAACAGGCGGTTCGTTTATGTGTGGAACAGGAACAGGTTCAAATGACTGATATTGTGCCGCTGTCCAGCCAATATAGCAGTCACCGGGATAAATACTGTTAGTGGGTGGATTTTCATGCATTTTGTCGGAATTGATATCGGATCAACTGCTGCGAAAGTAGTTATTTCAGGTGAAAAAGAATTAAAGTTTGTACTGCCTACCGGATGGAACAGTAAAGATACGGCGCAGAAAATTTCCATAAGGCTCTCGGACTCCGGGGTCGATCCCAATGCGCCGGACACTGTGGTAGCGGCAACGGGATATGGCCGTGCAGTGGTCGATTACGCAGACTACGCAATCACAGAGATCACCTGCCATGGCCGCGGCGGAGCGGCGCTCGCAGGCGGTGACTGTACCATCATTGACGTCGGCGGGCAGGACACAAAAATTATCAATGTCAAAAACAATTCTGTGGTACAGTTTCTGATGAATGACAAGTGCTCAGCGGGCACGGGAAAATTTGTTGAAATTATGGCCAACCGCCTCGGAACAGGGATTGATGAACTGTTTGATCTGGCAAAAAAAGGAACCGTAATTTCTATCAGTTCACTTTGCACCGTATTTGCCGAGACGGAAATTATCAGCTATATCGGAGAGGGACGCGCCAGAGAAGATATCGCTGCCGGAATTATCGATTCGGTAGCAGGTAAAGTGTCCCAGCTATGTTGCCGTATAGAACTTTTAACCCCTGTAATCCTGACCGGAGGGTTAAGCCACAGCGCTTATTTTGCGGACATTCTCTCCCAAAAGCTTGGGAAAAACGTCGTCCCGAACCCGACTGGCCGGTATGCCGGCGCTCTGGGAGCGGCTTTGCTGGCCCAGGAGCGCTTCTATCGGAAATAAAATGGCTAAAAATTAGTAAGCCACGCTTTTAAGCGTGGCTTGAAAGAACCCTGTAAGCGTTTATTACAAAGCCAGCGCCGTTTAGGCGCTGGCTTTGTTTGCTTATGCACTGATCTCACGACAGATATTTTGCAATAACATCCTTATAAATTGACTTATAAACATCCGAGCTATTCGCACCCAAATCCAGCGTCCGGTTGGAAGCAGTATCAATATTTGCCGGAGGTTCAACCAGATATCTGCCCTTTTCAAAATTGATCGGTGCATACATACCATAGTAACGAGACCTGGGATTCGTTTTCTTGCTCAGGAAAAGGATGTATTCTTTCCCTGTTTCAGAAGGCATGTAATTAAACATAGTCTGCAGAACTCCCTTGTTATCTACATAGTACTCTTCACCGACCTTGATAACATCTCCTGCCTTTAGATCCTCCCCCTGGATCACCTGGGAGACATCGAAAGAAGTGATTGTGCAGCCATATTGGATTCCCCCACTCGGGCGACGTTGGAAATCCTCCACAGAATCTCCGCGGAACTTGCCCCTGACGATATACTGCGTATGCTCCTCAAGTTCCGAGAGATTCTTGACAATGTAAGCCATCTCCGCCGTTCCGGATTCGACCTTAATCTTATCTTTATCCACTTCCTCAAGTTTAATGATTCATGCCGCATCTGTAGATGGATGGCCTAATCCAAAGACATGCCCGATTTCATGTAATAGATTGTAAGCTGCCCTGTTATCGCCGCGCAGCGATACCTTTCTTCTCCATGTACTTGGCCTTGATCATTTCAGCGAGTTGGGGATTTTGTTTCGAAACATCCATTAAGTACATCAGGACACTCCCATGAAACAAGGCGTTTTCGGGCAGAACCGCAATTTCCAGCGAACGCCTGGCAAGGGAAATCACACATTCCTCGTTGTGATTCTCCCGGCATTCCGCGCAGAGGTTGCAGACCTCCGCGATCGTATCTGCAATAAGTTCTTCCCTATAGTTCCGCACATCGAACTGAGGGATCAGCGATTCGCCGTTTTTTAAGATACGCGTTCCGTTTTTCTCTGTTAAATCAAAAAGATTCTTTGTGAACCCAACCAGGCACTGGGACTTTTCGCAATGGCTGGTGTTCAAGTTTGGACATTCCTCGCACAGATTTTTCAGGCTTTGGTTAACATAATCGTATTTGGACATTATGTATTGCTCCTTTAAATTCAGTCAGCATTGAATCCTCGGTTTTTTGTCAACTTTTTTCTGCCGCAAGCCGCAGTCAGCCAAGGCTTCTTTTGTTTCGGTACCTGTTCCGGATGTTACAGCGTGGTTCCATCTTTCCCACCGCTTACGAACCGCACCACGTTATAAACGATGTTTTACCGAAGTTCTCCGTACTTCCGGGGCTGGAAAATCACCTGAGATACCCGGTTGCAATCCTTGAGGTAGTCAAAGCCCTTTCTATGGCGGGCACGCTGCTTTTACCAATTGCGACCGCGGACACGGGCGCAAATCCATCCGGTATCTTCAGTTCTCCATAATAATCCTTCTGGGCCGACAGAACCTGCGCTATGGCAAACAGATACACGCTGCCTAACCCCAAATCAGCGGCGGCCAGCATTATATTTTCTATAATGCACGCGGCATTGCAATAGGGGACGGAATTCTGCGGCCCCTCCACTGTTTTGGCAGAAACCAGTATAATCGTCGGTGCGCCGTAAGTCGGATTCATTTCGGGGTTTCCAAAGGCATCTGAAGCCATGTTATTGATTTTTGTGATCGCTTCCTGGCTTTGAATAACAGTGAGTTTTACTTCGTTATACTTGCCCGAAGCCACAGGCGCCGCGTTTGCCGCCTCCAGAATGGTCCGCAGTTCTTTTT
>JAEXAZ010000050.1 GCA_023394255.1 Bacillota bacterium
GGATTGTAAAGCCCAGGCCAGCGGCTGATTTTATCCCTCTTTTCCCTCCCACAAGGCACAGGACCAGAAAAAAGACGGACGCAAACAGGTATACGGCCCATTCGCGGTCTGCCGTATAAACCGACAGGACCCGGGTATCGCCTGAAACGCTGGAAAGAACAATCACGCGCAGGCCCGGTTCACAGTTTGCGCCAAACAGATACCCATTCGCGCTGGTCGCTTCCAAAAGCTGCCCTTTCAGCTGTCCGGAGCGCATTTTAAGCAGCACGACCTGATTCCCGACACGCGACCCGTCTTCCTGCAGATTATCCTGCAATATTTCTGCCACGGTCGCCTTTTCAAACGTCCTTCCATATGTATTCACAAGCTCCGGTTTCTCGATCTGATTCAAAAAATAGAGAAATAGAAAAAACAAAAGTGCCAAAAGGGCGACTGTCGCCCTTTTGAATAGAAGCCGCTTATCCGAAAACCCAATGGCGTTCATCCGGTATCTCCTCTTTACAGCAGACGCACGGATGCCGGAACCGAAAGCCATCGGTTCCGGCATCTGCGAAAAGCATACTATTTGGTTTTAACGATGGTATAGCTCTGGTCGATCGGTTCGCCTGTCGCCGCCTCATAGGTATTGATTGTGAATTGATTCTGATCGATCCGGATCAGAGAATAGGTTGGCGTCCATGTCTGGCTGCGCGCCGCGATGTAATCCTGCTGCATGGGGATCAGTTCATAGTATTTCGAACCTGTGGAGGAGTTGGTGGCAAAATAGACCGTCCCTTCCGGGTCCGTGATGGTTCCGTTTCCGGTCCCGACGATCTGATAGCACTGGTTCTGCGCCAGGAAAGCCGCCTTGACCGCGCTGTCGTCCAGATCAACACTGTTGTCATATTGGGCATGTGCTTTCGCATCCCCGGTCAGCTGATAAGTTCTTGAGTAGGTATGGTCATGCCCCTGGAGCACAACGTCAATCTGATATTCGTCGATAATAGGCGTCAGCTGTGTACGGAGGATCATGCCGTCGGAATCGGAATGATCCAGCCCCGATCCGTAGATATCCTGATGGAACATCAGGATTTTCCACTTCGCGTTGGGAAAGGATTTTACAGCCTTGTCGATCAGGGCTTTATGATCGGCGGCATTATAGTTATTGGTATTGATTACCATGAACAGCGCGTTCCCGTAACGGTAATAATACCCGTTTCCGGCCGCCGTAGCACCTTTTTCCTGTGTATACGGGTTCGGAACATTAAAATGGTTCTGATATCCGGCGGTCAGTGAATCATGATTGCCAATTGTAGTGGTCAGCGGCACCGATTTCAAAACCTGCGGGGACAGGAATCCCGCATATTCGCGTTCCTGCTCAAGCAGTTTTTCCGCAGAGCCGTCGTTGACGGTTTCGTTGATCTGGTCGCCCGCCGATAAAATCATGCTGATATCCGGGTGCGCTTTCAGCGCGGAATTTAAAGTAACGTTCCAGTTGTAGGAATCATTCCTGGCGGCAATCTCAGCGCTTTGCGCGGCTCCGTCCCCATTTTTCGGGACCTGATTGACGGAAGCGCCGATCTGCGGGTCCCCTACCAACAACACGGAAAAGCTGTCGGTTCCCTGAGACCGGTAGTTTGCTTTGTCCTGCCAGAATCCATTGAGCAGGTACTGGTAGTAATAGCTTGTATTGGGTTCCACACCGGTGACAGTTACTTTATTCGCATAATACTGTACGCCGTCAATGACCGTCCCCTTTTTAGAGGTCCCGCTGAACTCTTTATAATCCGCCATGGAACCTGATTTTGAAATGCGGATTTTAGCAACCCCCGATTTTTTTGAGTACCATCCGAAATTCAGTTCGGTCTCATTTCTGCCCGGGCTCAAAGAAACCTGCTGATAATCCTTCTTCGTATGCTCCCAGTTGCTTTTCCATGTTTCAAAACTCGTTGCATTCGAAAGGTACGTCGCGGTTCTTGTCCCCGGCTGTGCGGAAGCATCGTTCCAGTGCTCGGTAGCCGCCAGGGCGGTTCCGGCGGTTCCGATCACCAATGCCGCAATTGTTAAGGCGATCAACCTTTTTTTCATGTTCTGAATACCCTCCATTACATTTTAAATTTGGCAATTTTCTCCTTGCCCCCATACTATATCTAAAATCACCAAAATTCAATTCATTTTACAAACATATTACACAACTCACCCAAGGTTTTACACTGGACTGTCAATTGCCTCAAGAATATCCCAAACTTTTTTTCAGGGTAAAAAATCAGGCTGGCCATGTGATACGCCGAGGCGTTTTCACATGGCCAGCCTGATTACAATACTCACATGCCGGATTCCATGAGGCTGTAAAGTTTTTCATTCTCCGCGGCTTTTTCTTCCACAGTTTTAACCTGCTCCCCCAGAAGCTTTTCAAGTGCGTCCAATATCGTTTTGTCGCTTCCGTTGTAAAGGACCAGGCGGGAGCCCGCTTTAAAATAGTGCGGCGGTTCGCTCCAGTGATAGGTTTGTGTGCCAAAGGAAGCCACGCCTCCGCTCCTGCTCTCCACACCGATTTCGTAACCATCATCATACAAATAATTCATCCGGCGATTCAGTTCCTCCGCGCTGGGAAACTGGAAAACAGAAAGGATGATGCCGCTGGTGCCCACGTCCGACTGCCAGCCCGGATACGCGAACGGGATGGAAAACTGATGTGCGGTTAAATGGACTTTTTTCAGCGGCTCAAGACCGTTCAGGGCCTGGATCAACGCTGTCCCGTCGGCAGGCAGAAAAGCGCCGAGCTCTTTTCCTTTGCGCTCTATCCGGTCAAGCACCCCGGGGTCGTCCGCGTAATACCATGCGTTTTGGGAGTTTGCCCAGACCCGGCCTTCGCCGGCAAACAGCGCGACGCGCACGGTTTTCCTGTTTTTCAGTGTGAGGGTCATGTCGACCGGCGGAATCCCCTCCGGTATTTTTGCGGGCTTCCCCTTCTGAAAAGCAAGCAGCTCATGCCAAACCTCCGAAACATAGGCCGGGGATTCCTGCGGGCCGATTGTGAGCGTTCCGGACCCCGCCTGCGTTTTGAATGACAGCTGTGCGGAAACCGGCTCGGCCAGCCTGAAGCATTTGGCGGGCGGCAGGATTTGGAATTCCGCGAACAGCTTTTCCCCGCCGACGGTCTTGATCAGCCGGTATTTCCCCGGCGAAAACGGCCTGGCATACCAGTCCATAGAAATCGTTCCCGTATTGGTCTGATTCGGGAGCAGCATGATGCCAATACCGAGGAACATCTTTTCACTATTGCGTTTCAATGGCACCGGTTCCCAGCCGCGTTTGGTCTCCCGTTCAAACTCATATTCTTCCCCATAACCCCCGCCTTTGCCGGAATGGTCCGTAATCAGCACACGTATGGCGTCGATGTTCGCGTCATATGCGGGGCGTTCGGTTTTCATAGAATAGGCGGACGTCTGAGCGGCCGTATCCTCCACGGCAAATGCGGGACCGGAAAGCCCAAGCATCAGCGAGACGACGAAAAGCAGACACAGCAAACGTTTTTTCATTGCAATTCAACCTCTCTTCCTTTTGAATAACCTGTCATTCAATCGGTGCGCCACTTCCACAGATTTACTGCGGAATCACATTTTTTGAATTGCCACTGCGCGTTTTTTTCCGGGAATCAGCGGTTGATAGAAGCCGCCATGCGCCGGTAGGTATGGCGCACGCCCCGTATGGCGGCAGAGTAGGCCAGGATGTTTTCCGGCAGGGCAATCCCAAAATAACCGGAATCCCCCAGATGATGCAGGTCTGTTCCTGTCATTTTGCACATCAAAGCGATCTGTTTGATTGTGGCTGTGTCCGCCCCCTCCTGCGAGGTCCCCACGGCGGTTATCGTAAGCGCGCCCAGGCCGTGCGCATATGCGACCAAAGAGCGGATGTATTCCATGGTGATGCCGGGGACGGTTCCCGGCGCGGGCATTAAAATGATATCGGCGCCCGCATCCCGGAATTCCCTGACGTCCTGCTTCCTGATAACATTCTCCCCGCCCTCGCTAAGAACGCCGGAAGCGTGCATTTTGCCCGCGGCAAGGATGATTTTGTCGCCAAGGTGTTCGCGGAAAAGCCCCAGCGTTTTCACGATTGCTTCGTTGCTGACCCCTACGCCCGGGTTGCCTGTCAGCACCAGCATATCCGCTCCCATCCCGTATGCTTTCCGCGCATTTTCAAGCGTAGCGCGCCGCCCCTCTGTAAGCGCCCAGGCCGCCTGCCGTTTCGGATCATGCTCAACCGGCGGCGCCGGCTCAAGATTGATACCGACCGGGCGCCCGGTAAGCCTTTTGACCTCGCGTATGGTTTCCTGCGGGGCAACTTTTGGAAGAGCGTTGACAACCGGCACGTTTACATCGAATAAATTCAGCAATAAAATGTCCGCGCCCATAGACGCGGCAAGCTCGGCATTGGTGACGTCACCCAGGACCGGCATTGCCGCGCCGATTGTTTCGCACAATAGCGTGCGGCCTTCGCTCGCGGCGATCGCCGTCAGCAGGTCCTGTTTGGAGCAGGCGGCAAAGTCCGACGCAGTACAGTCCAACAGACGTTTTTCCATGGTATCTCCTCCTTCAGAAAGTAAAACCACCGTTTCTCAAAATGCAGGATGGTGTCCGAATCTTACATAATATAAATCTATAGTAGAATAAAGGAACGCATTATGCAAGCTTCAAATCGTATAAAAGCGGTGGGCCGCCCAAATCAAGGCGGC
>JAEXAZ010000055.1 GCA_023394255.1 Bacillota bacterium
TCGGAAGAGGAAGCGGGTTCGGTTTTTCCGCCGCAGGCCGCGGCGGTAAGCGTAAGAGCCAGAGCCATGGAAAGCGCCAGCAGTTTTTTGTTATTTTTCATTTTGTTAACCTCTTTTCTTTTCTCCTGGATGGTTGCGATCTATATGAACCCGGCCGCGCTGTACACACACGGCGAAAGGTTACCGGTTTCTCTTGTCAACATGATTGGCTAAATAATCAAAAATAATCTGAATGATGCACACAATAATCACCAGAAGCAGCACGGTAAGCATCATGACGTTGTATTGGTAGCGGTGCAGACCGTAGCGGATGGCAATATCGCCAAGCCCGCCGGCGCCCACGGCGCCCGCCATGGCGGAATAGCCGATGAGGGTGATGGTGGTGATTGAGAGGCCCCTGATCAGGGACGGAACCGCTTCGGTCAGCATGACGTGGAAGATGATCTGCCATTTGGTCGCGCCCATGCACTTGGCAGCTTCGATCACACCGATATCGATTTCCGCAAAGGAACTTTCCACCAGACGCGCGACAAACGGCGCGGCGGCGATGATCAGCGAGATGCATGCGGCGTTTGTCCCGATCATTTTGCCGGTGACCAAACGGGTAAACGGAATCAGGACGATCATCAGAATGACAAAGGGGAAGGAGCGAAGGATGTTGATCAGCCAGCCGAAGACAGAGTTAAACGGCTGATTTTCCATAATACCGCCTTTCCCGGTTACCGAGAGCAGCACTCCCATAGGCAGGCCGAGCACATAGGCGAAAAAGGTGGAGACAATTGTCATATACAGGGTATCAATGGTGCCTTGTGTTAATAGCTGTGTCATTTCAGCACCTCATATCCCAGCAGAAGTTTGGTCATATCCGTTTTCGGATGTTCAAAGACTTCCTTTGTGTCTCCCCACTCGACAAATTCCGCGGAGTCGATCACAGCAACCTTGTTGCAGATGGATTTCACAACCGCAATTTCATGGGTTATGATGACGATTGTGACATTGAGCTTCGTGTTGATATCGTGAAGCAGTTCCAGTACCGATTTTGTGGTCAGCGAATCCAGGGCGGAAGTCGGCTCGTCACAGAGGAGAACTTCCGGGGATGTGGCCAGCGCACGCGCAATGGCCACGCGCTGCTTTTGCCCGCCGGAAAGCTGGGAAGGATAGCTTTCCGCCTTGTTCGAGAGCCCGACCAGGTCGAGCAGCTCGTCCGCCCGCCTGACAGCGCCGGCTTTGCCGGAACCGGACAGAGTCAGCGGGAACGCGATGTTTTGCCGGACCGTCCGCTGCATGAGCAGGTTGTAGCCCTGAAACACGACCCCCATTTTCCGTCTTGCCGAGATCAGGCGTGAACCGGTCAGGGTGGAAAGGTCGGTGCCGTCCAGCAGGATACTGCCGGAGGTGGGTTTTTCCAATGTGGAAAGGCAGCGAAGCAGGGTGGACTTCCCCGCGCCGCTCATACCGATGATGCCAAAGATATCCCCCTTTTGAATGTGCAGGTTGACATCCTTCAAAGCAACCGTTTCGCCCGATTTATCTTGAAAAACCTTGCTGAGATGTTGTATCTGGATCAAGTGACAGCCCCCTGTTTGAATCAGTTGGGAATAAAAAAAGCTTTCCTCCATTGGACGTTATCCAAGGACGAAAGCTGTGCTTCGTGGTACCACCTTGTTTTGCTCCCGGCTTGCGCCGGAGAACCTCACAGCGGCAGAGAGCTTCAACCGCCTGTCACTGTAACGGGTGAACCCGTCACGGACTAAAAGATTTCGCCCGTGCAACTCCAAGACCATGTTCAGCTTTTTCATCTCCGCCCCTTTGCACCAAACGGGGCTCTCTGCGGGAGCTTCCGAAGCCTACTCTTCTTTTCAGTGTCTTTTTCGATTTGTACATATTATTATACAGTTTTTTCAGCGTTCGTCAAGATGAGTCTTTCAAATTTGGTGGAATAGTTGCAAATGATTTCTGACAATGCTATAAATGATGTATGCTTTGACAACAATGGGAGCACTGTGGCACAGCGTGAAACTGTAAGGGTCGTGGACAGCGGGGCGATGGAAAAGTTTACAGACCCGGCGCAGTTTGCTATAATCTAAGCGGAGCCGCATAGTTGCCGGGAAAAAGAACAGAGCCTGATGGAAAGAGGGACAGCCATGCAAAAGTCTGCGCGTAATACCCTGATCGGGATAGTCCTGCTTTTGTTGTGTGTATGCCTTGTGCTGATTTCTGCGGGTGCTTTTCGGCTGAAGGACAGCGCGGACGCGCGCAACGAAGCGCTTATCCAGCTGAGCGCCGCCCTTGAAGAAAACGATGCCCTGCAGGCCCAATTGGCCGAACTGCGGGGAAAGCAGCCGGCAGATTCCGCGGAGTCCGCCGCCCTGCTCGCGGATTTGGAGCAAAAACCGGAACTGATTCCGATTGAAGCGGAACTGGGCGGTACCATGCGGTATTATCCCGAAACATTCTCGCTGTTCGGGGACCGATATGCATATATCTATGCCGAAGACGGGCATAATGCCGTTGAAATGATGCTGGAATACAGAAAAGCGGACGACGGGGCCGTTGCATGGACGCTTTGCGCCTACAATGCCGGCGGCGGCTGGCAGACAGCATGAAAGAAGGCAGGAAAGATGGAAAATTGGGAGCGGCTTCAAAAACTGCTGGATGAAAGCAAAAAAGTGGTGTTTTTCGGCGGCGCCGGGGTGTCCACCGAAAGCGGCATCCCCGCTTTCCGCAGTACGGACGGGCTGTACCGTCAAACTTATGCGTATCCGCCCGAAACCATTTTGAGCCACAGCTTCTTTGAACGAAACCCTGAGGAATTTTTCCGGTTTTACCGGGCGAAAATGCTCTGCCCGCAGGCAAAGCCCAATGCCGCCCACCGAAAGCTGGCGGAGCTGGAAGCGGCGGGAAAGCTGACGGCGGTCATCACGCAGAATATCGACGGGCTGCATCAGGCGGCCGGGAGCCGGAACGTGCTGGAGCTGCACGGCTCCGTGCTGCGCAATACCTGCATGGGCTGCGGAAAATTTTACGGCCTGGAGGCAATCCTCGCTTCTGAGGGAATCCCCCGCTGCAGCTGCGGAGGAATCGTCAAGCCGGACGTGGTGCTTTATGAGGAAAGCCTCGACGGGGATACCATTGCGCGCGCGGTACGCGCGCTGGAGCAGGCGGATCTGCTGATTGTGGGCGGCACTTCGCTTGCGGTTTATCCGGCGGCGGGGCTGGTCGACTACTGCCGGGGCAGGCTGGTGGTTATCAACAAATCGCCCACGTCTCTGGATGTAAAGGCGGACCTGCTGATTCAGGGCCGGATTGGCGAGACGCTTTCGCATTTGCGTGTGTATGGAATAAAATTTGCGGAGTGATGCAGGGATTCGGCAAAAATCCGACACTGATACTTATATAATATACGGGATGCGGGCCAGGCAAAGGAAAACGCACCCTGAAAACCGGAAAACAGCCAACCCTTGAAAGGGGAATACTATGATACGAAAATTACTGGCTTTATCGCTGACGGCCCTGCTGGTTTTGACAGGCTGCCAGAACACACAGCC
>JAEXAZ010000073.1 GCA_023394255.1 Bacillota bacterium
CGTTTAGAGCTTCTTGCGGCTGGTAACCTTACCGCCGAAGTGAGCACGGCCAAAGGAAAGGATG
Source organism: Bacillota bacterium (assembly GCA_023394255.1). Lineage (GTDB taxonomy): Bacteria > Bacillota > Clostridia > Oscillospirales > Ruminococcaceae > Anaerotruncus. The sequence goes on from JAEXAZ010000073.1 coordinate 65, forward strand.
AAGTCGCGCGCCTCACTTTCGCGCTCAGCAACACAATTTCCGGGCTGCGGAATTTAATTGCCGACATATCGACAGTTCTGGAGCGGGTGTCCCGAAACGATCTGACGGCCAGCAGTTCGGTTGCCTATGAGGGGGACTTTATTCCGATCCGGCAGGCGCTGGATCTGATTTTAAAATCTCTCCGCGAAACCTTTGCCTCCGTTACGCGCGCCGCGCTCCAGGTACATACCGGCTCGGAAGAAGTTGCTATGGGGGCGCAGAACCTTGCGGAAAACTCCGCCGAACAGGCCGGGACAATCGAACAGCTTACCAATTCGGTGAAAACCATTGCAGAGCATGTGGGCAGGAATGCGGCCGACGCGGTTGAAATGGAAAAGCTGTCGGGTGAGACCATTCAATTTGTAGAAAGCGGAAATGCCCAAATGGAAGAATTGCTCCGTTCCATGCAGGAAATCGACGCTTCCTCTAACGAAATTGTGAGGATCACCAAGGCCATCAACGACATTTCCTCGCAGACGAATATCCTTGCCCTGAACGCCGCTGTGGAGGCCGCCCGGGCTGGCGCCGCAGGAAAAGGGTTCGCCGTAGTCGCCGAGGAGGTGGGGAATTTGGCTTCAAAAAGTACGGAAGCCGCAATGCTGACAGCTTCCCTGATCGAAAAATCGATGAAGTCGGTGAAAAAGGGAAGGGGCGTCGCGGAGCAGACCGCGCAGACCCTGCGGGAAATTGTGGATAAAACCAATCGCGTTAATACCCTGGTAGATAATATCACCGCCGCCTCAAAACAGCAGGCGCAATCGCTTTCGGCTGTCGAAAGCGGCATGTCGCAGATATCCAACGTCACCCAGACCAACTCCGCAACGGCGGAGGAGAGCGCCGCCGCGAGCGAAGAACTTACAAACCAGTCGGAAACTTTAAAACATCTGATCGAAAAATTTAAATATTAAAAAACGGACATGGAAATACGGATTTGTACCGTTCTGAGCCCCCTCGCGCTTCTTTTGGAGCGCGAGGGGGTTTTAAATAAGAAAATTCTGTGTGAGGCGCAGAAAAGGGGAAGCCGGATGATGCTCCGGATTCCCGTTCAACCAATCCACAGACTCCGCAGCAATAATTTGTCTTATTTTGTCGAAATATATTGAAATTTATGGAAATGTCTGCTATATTGAAAAAGAACTCTATCAAAGTACACTTTGATAGAGTTCTTTTTTTGTTGTGATAATCCATAAAAAATAATTTGATTATTGATGAGAAAAGCACAAAAAATAGCCGCAAAATTCCTGAATAAATGAAAATGAAAATTTTTTAGTTTAGTGTACATCGATAGATAGCAGCGTAAAAGAACGGGGTGATAAAAAGGGGGTTCCATTCAATAAAAGAGTGAAGGAGAGTAGAGAAATTTGCGGGATACTTTGGATTCTCTGAATAAGCGCTACCTGACATTCAAATTGGGCGAACAGTTATTTGGATTGCCGATTGAAGATGTGGTACAAATCATTGGGATACAGGAAATCACGCCGATTCCGGATCTGCCCGCATATGTGAAAGGCATTATCCATTTGCGCGGTGACGTGATTCCGGTGATTGATGCAAGCCAGAAATTCAACAGGGCGGAGGTCCTTTATCAGGACCGGACCTGCATTATTGTGGTAAGCGTTGGGAACCTGTTATTTGGCCTGATTGTTGAAGAAGTCGATGAAGTGGCTGATATTCCATCGGAAAATATATCCATGCCGCCCAAAATTGTTTCTGACAATCAATATTTAGTAGGAATTGGCATGCTGCTCAATAAATTGATCCTCTTGCTGAACACTTCACAGTTGTTTTATGAAAATGACTTTATGGCGATCGTCAAGAAAGGAAACCGTGAATGAAGAATTTTAAAATAAGTAAAAAGCTGACCGTTGCTTTTGGAGTAATCTTTCTTTTTTTCGCTGCCACAGTGATTACCGGGATACTCGGGATGAACACGCTCTCCGCAAATTTCACAACCTTCTATAACGGCCCGTTTGTTGCAGCGAAACAGGCAATCGATATGCGGCGCGGGTTTCAGGAAATGGAAAAATATATCGTTTTATCCTGCACAACCGAAAACACCAGGGAAACCCAGCAGTATATCGACCAGTGCACGGCGACGATCAATGCCCTGAATGAAAGTGTAAGTGGGCTGAAATCAAGCTTTACCGGGGATCAAAAGCTGATTGAAGAGTTTGAAAGCATTTTGGCGCAGGGCGCGCCCGTCAGGGAGAAATTATATGAATTGTCGCTTAAAGGGGACAATGAAGGCGCTGTCAGGCTTTACAATGAGCAGTATTCCGCGATCACGCAAAAAGCAAGGGATATTCTGGCACAGGTTGGTGACGCCGCCGAAAATAATGCACAGGATTTTTATAATCAAGGTGTAACTGCACAGAAAAGAGCGTTCTCAATGTTAATCATATTTACGCTGCTGTCTGCCGCTATGATTTTATTATTCTGCATTTATATCATTAAGAGTATTACAAAGCCTGTCTCTGAAATCGAAGCGGCGGCGGACAGGATGTCCAAAGGCGACTTGAGCGCCGTGATTTCCTATGTCTCCAAGGACGAATTGGGCATGCTAGCTAACAGCATGAGAACGATGATGGATAACCTGCGCAGCTATGTAAACAACATCGACCATGTTTTGGGGAGAATGGCGCGGGGGGATATGACGGTTTCGATAGACCTGGATTATATTGGGGACTTTGCCGCGATCAAAGAATCCATGATTCACATACTGGAGTCCCTGAATAACACGCTCATCCAGATCAATACGTCATCAGAGCAGGTTGCAAGCGGATCGGAGCAGGTTTCCAGCGGAGCACAGGCTTTAAGCCAGGGCGCAACGGAGCAGGCGAGTTCCATTGAAGAACTGTCTGCGGGGATTGCCGAAATCTCGGAGCAGGTGAAGCGTAACGCGCAAAATGCCCAGCAGGCCGACCTGATGGTAAGCGAAACAACACAGGAAATTACGCTCGGCAACCAGCAGATGGAGAACCTGGTATCCGCCATGGACCAAATCTCCCAGACATCCAACCAGATCAGCAAAATTATTAAAACGATAGATGACATCGCTTTTCAAACCAATATTCTTGCGCTGAACGCGGCGGTCGAAGCAGCTCGCGCCGGAGCGGCGGGGAAAGGGTTTGCCGTTGTTGCGGATGAAGTGAGGAATCTGGCGGGGAAAAGTGCCGAAGCGGCAAAAGACACGACCACACTTATTGAAAATGCCATTAAAGCGGTCTCAAACGGCATGGAGATGGCGGATAAAACCGCGAAGTCGTTAAACGGAATTGTCGGGAAGGCCGACAGTTTGGCGCATATTATGAATGAGATCGCCACGGCTTCGAACGATCAGGCCACGGCGGTTATTCAAACGACAACGGGAGTGGACCAGATTTCCGGGGTCATTCAGACGAACTCCGCAACGGCGGAGGAAAGCGCCGCGGCAAGTGAAGAACTGAGCGGCCAGGCACAGGTGCTGAAACAATTGGTGAGCGGGTTTAAACTCCGGAACAGCGTAAATGCGGCTGAAGCTTCGGCTCCCCCGGCCTCCGGCTATGGCAATGTTTCTGAGGGCGAGAAATACGAGCTAAGCGTAACAAAATAGTTCATTTTAAAAATTTCATGGAAGACCGATTTGTCGCCTCTGTGAATTAGAGCAGCCGAATCCACCGAATTATTATGTGAGCAGTATGATATGGTTGTTTACCGGAAAAGCCTTTACACAGTCTGTGTAAAGGCTTTTTAAACTATGGAAGCAATTTCCTTTTGAAAGTATTTTCAAAATACTTTCAAAAGGTCTTTATGATGCCGAAAAGAAAATTAAATCCCATATCAGAATTCAGGAGGAAACATGCATAATACATACGGATATATACGGGTTTCTACGAAAGATCAAAACGAAGACAGGCAGCTAATCGCCATGCGGGAAAGGGATATTCCCGGAAATAATTGCTACATAGATAAGCAGTCCGGCAAAGATTTTAATCGTCCTGCCTATAAAAAACTGCTGAAAAAGCTCAAAAAGGGGGATCTGCTGATTGTAAAAAGCATTGACCGGCTTGGCAGAAATTATAAGGACATTATGGAGCAATGGAGAATCATTACAAAAGAAAAGGGCGCGGATATCAAAATCATTGATATGCCGCTGCTTGATACAACCAACAGCAAGGATCTTCTGGGGACATTTATCAGTGATATCGTGCTGCAGCTGCTTTCTTTTGTATCGGAAAATGAGCGTGAAAATATCCGGAGACGCCAGGCGGAGGGTATTGCGGCCGCAAAGGCCAGAGGCGTCCGCTGGGGTGGAAAATATAAGCCCATGCCGGAAAATTTTACCCTGCTGTATGATCAATGGAGCAGGAAAGAGATCAAGATCAATGAATTCGCTTATCAGTGCGGTGTCAGCCAAAGTACTTTGTTCAAAAGGATTAAGGAATATCGGCAAAACACTCTTTTCCATACAAATCGGCTGTCTATGTAAGCAATGATTTGCAAGCAGATGGCAGTTCCTGCTTTGAAAATGAAAAATTTAACGATTTTGTTTATCATTATTGATCGTTCGTATTGTATTGATGAACTGAGTTAATTATTTTTATACATCTTACAAAATCCGCCGAAAATCTTTAGTTGGAAAATGCATATACAAAGCGAAAAAATGTGTTTATAATAAATGCATGAGATTCATTAATAATAAAAACTGTTCAACAAACAGGTGATAACATGGCTGAAGTTTTAGTAAAATCCCTTTATAAAGCGATGCAATTGCTCTCCTATTTTGATGCGAAGCATCCCGAGTGGGGCATATCCGAGCTTTCCAAAAAATCCAATACATTAAAAAGCACCGTCTACAATATTTTATCGACGCTTGAAGTGTGTGATATCTTGCAAAAAAATCCTGCGAATGGAAAATACAGTTTAGGCATTAAAACCCTGGAAATGGGAAACATTTATTTGAGCTCCAACAACAGCTATGAAATCATCAGGGGATATATGGAACAGGTGAGTAATAATATCGGAGAATCCGTGCATCTGGCCCGCCTTTCCGATTTTGAAGTCATTTATATCGCAACTGCGGCCCCGCGCTCCTATTCCACCCGTTCAATAGCCGGTTACCGCACGGATATTCACAGCACGGCGATTGGTAAGGTATTGCTCTCGCACACTTCGCCGGAATATGTGGAAGCTTATTTTGAGAAAGTTTTCCGAAAAGGGGCGGAAGCCCATACGACCCACACGATTACCGATGAGGCAAAGTTCCGTGAAGAACTCCGGTGGGTACGGGAGCATGGCTACGCGATGGATAATGTGGAGCATGAGTACGGAATCCGCTGCATGTCGGTGCCTTTGCGCAACAGCAAAGGGCAGATCCATTTGGCGATGAGCATTTCCGCTCCTTCGCCCCGGCTGGAGGATGAAAAAATCCCGACTTATCTGGAAATGCTGCAGCGCAGCGCGGATGAGATCAGCCTGAGAATCTGAATCAATCAAAATGCAAAGCTAAATGCTTTGCATTTAAAAAAACTTTATATTGATGAACGGTATTCATCAATAATGAACAAGTTCCCAATGCTTCACTGCGGAGCATTTATATTTTAAGAATAGGGAGAGTAAAATTATGAAAAAAGTTTTAGCGTTTGCATTGTGTGCAGCAATGGGGCTGGCAGCGTTCTCCGGATGCGGATCATCGGCTTCGGGCAGCGCGCCTGCGGCTTCGGGCGCATCCTCCGCGGCATCCTCCGCGGAAGCTTCTTCGGAAGCGGCAGCTGCCGCGCCCGACAAGGTGTATACCATCAAACTGGCATATACGCCCGGAAGCCTTCCCGCGGCCGACAGCCCGGACATTATGTATGCGGAAGTCTTCAAACAGTATGTCGAGGAAAATTCCAAAGGCGCAATCAAGGTAGACCTTTATCCTTCCGGACAGCTCGGCAGCGCGGCGGAAACCTTGCAGGGCGTTGTAGGCGGAAGTATCGAAATGTCCATTATTGATGCTTCCCTGATCAACAATATTTACGAGGAAGCACAGGTCCTTTCCACACCCGGTATTTTTAATTCTGTTGAAGAATGCGATGCGGTGATCAACGGCGACTGGGGGACCTCCTTCAGAACGCTGGTTCGCGAAGAAACGGGCGTCAATGTTCTGAACATGCATTCCAAGGGATTCCGCAACTTTACCACCAGCAATAAGGAACTGAAAACCGTGGAAGATGCGAAAGGCGTTACTTTCCGCGTCATGGAAAACCCGGTTTCCATCAAAATGGTGGAAGCTCTCGGCGCAAAGGCGGTCCCGATGCCCGGTTCCGAAATGTATGTCGCAATGCAGAACCATGTCGTTGACGGTCAGGAAAACCCGGTTCTGAATATCATCCAGGACAAGACCTATGAGGTTCAGAAGTATCTGGTGCTCGATGAACACATGGCAGGCATCATGGCGTATATCATGAACGACAAGTTTTATACCTCTCTTTCCGAGGACCTTCAGGGCGTGATTGATGCCGGGTCTGCCGCGGCGATGGTGGAAGCGCAGAAGGTTGTCGCGACGAAGAATACCGAAGGCATTCAGACTCTGAAAGACGAAGGCATGAGCGTTTATGAGCCGACCGCCGAGGAACTGGACGCCTGGCATAAGACAGTCCTGGAGCCCTGCCAGGCTTATGTCAGAAGCACTCTTGGCGATCAGGCGATGGACGACCTTGTCAGCGCAATCGAAGCATACAGAGGCAAATAACAGAGCCGGTATTGCACAAAAGAATAACGGAACCAAAACCCTCCGGGCAGGCCTGCCCGGAGGGAAATTCCAATAGGAGGACGCATTATGGCGGCTATCGGCAGATTGTACACAGCGATGGACAGGCTTTCGAACGCGGTCGCAAAGCTGCTGCAGGCGATTGCGGGCTTATTGATCGCTCTTTGCACGGCAGCGTTGCTGTTTCAGGTATTATATCGTTTTGTAATTGTTAAATTTGTTTCTTTCTCTTTCCCGTTTACTGAGGAATTTGCGCGTTACGCGTTGATCTGGTCTGCCTATTTATGCCTGGGAATCTGCCTGAAAGAAGGTTCTCAGGCTTCGGTCAATTTTATTTATGACCGGCTGGGCCCCAGATCAAAACTGTGGCTCTATAGCCTGACCCGCCTGCTGATGAGCGTTTTTTTAATTGTCGCGCTGGTCTTCGGCGTGATTGTTACCAAAAACAATATGATTTTTAAATCGGCTACTCTCAGGGTTCCCGGATTGTATCTGTACAGCGCGCCGGTCATAGGATGCCTTTTAATGACCTATGAAATGATAACCGAGTGGCTTGGGGTGCTGTGCGGCAAGCTCAAACCGTTTGAAGCGGGCGTAAAACGGACGAAGGACGATGATCTGGATCAGGCGGACTGAATCCTGATTCGGATGGAAAACAAATTGTACAATTGGGAGGGAACCAAATGGCGCTGTTACTTTTAATCGGCTTCCTGCTTGTGGTTTTGATCGGTGTGCCGGTCGGGTTTGCGATGGGCTTTATTACAATATCGTCCTTTGCGGCTATGGGCGGGAGCATGCTGATTATCCCGCAAAAATTGTTTTCAGGCATAGACAACTTTACTTATCTCTGTATTCCGCTGTATATCCTGGCAAGCGAAATCATGGCCAGCGGCGGCCTCACCGAGAAGATCGTCCATTTTTGTGACTGTCTTGTTGGGCATGTCAGCGGAGGGCTTGCGCATGTGAATATTCTGGGGAGTATGTTTTTTGCGGGAATTTCCGGTTCGGCCACTGCGGACGCAAGCGGGCTGGGACGAATTGAAATTGATATGATGGACAAAGCCGGCTATCCCCGCGATTATGCGTCGGCGGTTACCGCTGCCTCCGCAATTATCGGGCCGATTATCCCCCCTTCCAGCATTATGATCATCTATGCGGTGGTGGCGGGCAATGTTTCGGTATCCAAAATGTTTCTCGGCGGGTTTCTGCCGGGCGTCCTGCTTGGCCTTTCGGAAATGGGAATCTGCTATTTTATGGCCAAACGGCACCACCATCCGAAAAGGGCGCAGCGTACACC
>JAEXAZ010000091.1 GCA_023394255.1 Bacillota bacterium
AATCTGCTGGAGTCCGGATAGGGGCGGATATCCCTCGCGGTATAATCCGCGGCATTATCTGAAATGGAAAAGGTAAGCGTATCGCAGGAGACTTCCGAGGCAAGCCGGCGGCCATAGCTGTCGTCGAGGTTCAGCACAGCGGTATCGCAGATGGAAAACAGCTTCTTTTTCGCCTGGTAGTAATTTTCCATCGTCAGGTGATAGTCCAGGTGGTCCTGCGTCAGGTTCGTAAAGACCGCCGTTTTGAAATGCAGCCCCGCCAGACGCTTCTGGTCGAGCGCATGCGAGGAACATTCCATCACCACATAATCGCAGCCCGCGCCCACCATACGCGAGAACATGCTGTGCAGCGCCAGCGGGTCCGGCGTCGTGTGCTTGGCGGGAAGGGTGATATCGTCAATTTCGTTATGGATGGTGCCCAGCAGCCCGACCTTTTTCCCGGTAGACTCCAGGATATGTTTTAACATGCAGGTAACCGTCGTTTTCCCGTTGGTTCCCGTCACGCCCACCAGCGTCAGCTTTTGCGCCGGGTTTCCGTACCAGTTGCCGCAGAGGATTCCATAGGCCAGCCGCGTATCCGCGCAGAGGAGCTGGCCTTCCAGCCCCAGGTCCCGCTCGCAGATAACCGCCGAGGCTCCGGCATCCAGCGCTTCACGCGCATGGTCATGCCCGTCAAACCTGCCGCCCTTAATGCAGACGAAGAGGTTGCCCTTTTCTATTTGCCTGGAATCGGCTGTGACGCCGGTAATTTCACAGTCCGGAACGCGGCCGGACAGTTCCAGCCCGCCGATCAGTCTCTCTAACCGCATGTAAAAAGCCTCCTTGCATTGGTTATGCCCTGTTATCCGTTCTGCTGGCTGTCGTTGCCGCCGCCGCCTGCAAATTCCACCGTGACAACCGTGCCCGGCGCCACCGATTCTCCCGCCGCGGGGGACTGGGAAACCGCAACGTTCTGCGAACCCTCGATGCCTTCGCCCGAAGCGGCGAAATTCAGCCCCGCGTCCGTAATCATCTGGTTGGCTGCGCTGCCGGTCTTTCCTTTCACGTCCGGAACAGCCACCATCTGATCGGGGCTGATCTCCTCCGTATAAATGACCACGGTGCCTCCTTCCGGAACCAGCTCGCCCGCTCCCGGAATCTGGCGGACAACTTTGGTGCCGCTGCCTACCGTGCGGAACTTGAGCCCCGCAATGCGCACATCGGCTTCCGCTTCGTGGATATCCATATTGGTAATGTAAATCATCTTGGTAGTAGTCTTCTCGAGTTCCTCCTGCGTATACTGCGGCTCAATGCCCAAATAAGGCAGTGTGTCCGCCAGCACCGCGCCCACGATCGGCGCCGCAATTGTCGAGCCGAACGCGTTGTACAGGTCAGGCTCATCCAGCATGATCAGGCAGGCAATTTTGGGGTCATCCACCGGGGCAAACCCGAGGAAGGAAAGGATGTTCTTGTCGCCCTCACCAATTTTTTCCGAGGTGCCGGTTTTGCCGCCGACACGGTAGCCGGGAATCTGCGCCTTGCGGCCGGAACCGTTGGCGACAACCTGCTCAAGCATCAGGCGAAGCGTTTTGGAGGTTTCTTCTGAAATGACCTGCCGTTTCACAACCGGCTCCACATTGGCAATGACGTTTCCTTCGGGGTCCAGAATCTGTTTGACAATATAAGGCTGCATCAGTTTTCCGCCGTTGACCGCTGCGGACGCCGCCGTGATCAGCTGGATGGAGGTAATTTTAAACGTTTGGCCGAAGGAAGCGGAGGACAGCTCGGAAATTCCCATCTGGCTTTCTTTGTAGTAGATGCTTGCCGCCTCGCCCGGCAGATCAATGTCGGTGCCTTCCGTCAGCCCGAAATTGGCAAAGTTCTCGCTGAACTTATGTACCCCCAAATGCTGGCCGATGGTGATAAACGCGGGGTTGCAGGAATTGGTCAGCGCTTTTGTGAAATCCTGAAGGCCATGCCCCTCGTGTCTGGACGCCCAGATCCAGCAATGCTGGATGCGGCCGTTTACTTCTATGTAGCCCGGGCAGTAAAAGGTGCTGCTCGGCGTATCGGTGCCGTATTCCAAAGCGCCCGCGGAAGTAATGATTTTGAAAACGGAACCCGGCTCATAAGGGTCGGAAATCGCCTTGTTCCTCCACTGGTCAAACTGCGCTTTTGCCAGCGCTTCTTTTTTGGATTCGGCCTGCTCAACCGTGTTCATCTCTTCCAGCTCTTTCGCGGTGTCGGAATCAAATATCGCATACGGGTCGTTGGGGTCAAAATCGGGTTTGGTGGACATTGCCAGAATCTGCCCGGTCTGCACATCCATCACAATCCCGACCGCGCGGTTTCCCACCTTATGCTCCAGAACCGCGGTTTCCAGGTTTTTTTCCAGATAATGCTGGATTTGTTCATCAATGGTCAACACCAGTGTATTGCCGTTTTTCGGATCATGCGTCTGCTCATATTGCATCGGCATGGTGACCCCGCGCGAATTCTTCAGGGATACGACACGTCCCGGCGTTCCCGCCAGGGTCTTGTTGTAATAGGATTCCAGCCCATAGGCGCCCACGTTGTCTTTGTTGGTGAACCCAAGGACAGTTGCCGCGAAATTGCCGTAAGGGTAATACCTTCGGGTATCCTCCTCCATAAAAATCGCGTTGCCGATTCCGTTCTCCTGCACAAATTCGGTCACTTTATCCGCGTCCGGCCTTTCGACCTTGGTTTTGAGCACCTCATACTGGCTTTCGGTTTTCTTCATTTTTTTTGTAATATAATCTTTTTCCAGCCCTAAAATTTGTGACAGGCCATCCACAAGCGCTTTCTGTTTTTCTACATTCAGTTTTGATGCCTGCAGCGGTGAGATGCACACCGAGGAAACGGTCGCGCTTTTGGCAAGAACTTTCCCGTTCGTGTCCCGGATTTCTCCGCGCTCGGCGCCGATGCGCGTGCTCTGCATCTGCTGATTAAGCGCTTTTTCCTGCAAAACGGCGCCCTGAACAATCTGGAGCTGAAAAAGGGAATGCACAACCGCGCTGAACCCCAACACGATCATGCCCGACAGGGCAATGATCATGCGTGTTTTCATCCGGTAGCTTGGAGTTTTTGCCATAGCGATATACCAGTCCTTTACAAATTGGAAAATTGCATCGCAGAACGTTTGAGGATAGGTCTAAACC
>JAEXAZ010000197.1 GCA_023394255.1 Bacillota bacterium
GACTTCCACTGCTTCTTCCTGATCGTGGGTGACGAATATGCTGGTGATGCCCACCTTGTTGATCGTCTCTTTCAGCCAGGTACGCAGTTCCTTGCGGATTTTGGCATCAATGGCGGCGAACGGTTCATCAAGCAGCAGCAGATGAGGATTTGGCGCCAGCGCGCGGGCAAAGGCCACCCGCTGCTTCTGCCCGCCGGAAAGCTGATGCGGGCGACGCTTTTCCAGACCTTCAAGGCCAACGAGCCGGATCAGCTCGTTTACCCGCTGATCGATATAGGCTTTCTTTTTTTTTTGCACCTCAAGCCCAAAAGCGATATTATCAAACACCGTCATGTAGCGAAAGAGAGCGTAATTCTGAAATACAAAACCAATTCCGCGGCTGCTGGCAGGCAGGTTATTCACCCTCTGCCCGTCGATGATTATGTCGCCGCTGTCCGGCGTTTCCAATCCGGCAATCATGCGCAAAATGGTTGTTTTACCGCTGCCGGACGGACCAAGCAGCCCGATCAGCTTTCCCTTTTCGATGGAAAAACTGACATGATCCGCCGCCTGAAAGCTGCCGAATTTTTTGTTGATGTTTTGAAGTTCCACATACATATTGTTTACCTCTCTTCTCTCTTGCCGCGGTATTCTACAATGTTACGCAAAATTAATATGATTACCGCAATCAACACCAAAATGGAGGAAACGGCAAAAGCGGCGGTCAGCTTAAATTCATTGAACAGGATTTCCACATGGAGGGGGAGGGTGTTGGTTTTGCCGCGCAGATGCCCGGACACCACCGACACCGCCCCGAATTCGCCCAGGCTACGGGCGGTACAGAGAATCACGCCGTATAACAACCCCCATTTAATATGGGGGAGGGTGACTTTGCGGAAAATGCGGAAGCCCTTGGCTCCCATCAGCGCGGCGGCCTCCTCCTCGTCATTGCCCTGCGCCTGCATCAAAGGAATCAGCTCGCGGGAAACAAAGGGGAGGGTAACAAAAATTGTAGCCAGTACAATGCCGGGCACGGCAAACACAATTTTAACATTCCAGGCTTCCAGTAACGGATAAGCCCACCCGATCCGGCCGAACACGAGAATAAAGATCAGCCCGGCAATGACGGGGGAGATGGAGAAAGGAATATCAATCAGTGTGGTGAGCGCCTGTTTGCCCCGAAAACGAAATTTGGTGATCGCCCAAGCCGCAAAAACCCCAAACACGGTATTGATCACGACCGTGATCCCGGAGGCCAGCAGGGTCAGATTCAGCGCTTTAACCGCATATTCATCGGTTATGGCTTCAGAAAAAGTTTCCCAACCCTGCCGCAGAGCATAGATCAGCACTGTGGCAAGAGGCAGGACCAGCATGATAACTAAAAACAGCACGCCCAGCAGAATGAGTATCCATTTGGTCATCTTTTGTTTCAACCGGCTTACCCCCTCGCAATTTTATTAATTCTGGCCTGAAGCAGATTGATGCCGAACAACAGGACAAAGGCAAACACGACCATGACCAACGCGATGGAGGTAGCGGCGGCGTAATTGAACTGCTCGAGCTTGTTCATGATGATCAGCGGCGTAATCTGCGTCTGATAGGGGATGTTCCCCGCGATAAACACCACGCTGCCATATTCACCGATACAGCGGGCGAAGGCCAGTCCAAACCCGGTCAGTGCGGCAGGCAGGATTTCCGGGAATATCACCTTGAAAAAGATGCGGGAGCGGCTGGCGCCCAGCGCCGAAGCCGCTTCCTCATATTGTGGATCCAGCTTTTCCAGTACCGGCTGTATAGAACGCACCACAAAGGGAATGCCAATAAAAATCATGGCGATCACAATTCCAACAGGGGTATACGAAATCTTTACGCCAATCTTGTCGAACAATCCGCCGATCCATCCCCGGTCGGAATACAGGGTAGTCAGCGCAATGCCGGCCACAGCGGTAGGCAACGCGAAGGGCAGTTCAATTAAGCCGTCCAATACCCGGCGGAACGGGAATTTATAGCGGGTAAGAATCCATGCGAGGAGGATGCCAAAAACTACGTTGACCGCGGTGGCAACCGCAGCGCATGAAAGGCTCACTTTATATGTAGCCACGGTCTGCCCGTCGGTAATCACCCGCCAAAAGTCGTTAAATGTGGTATTTGAAAGGGTCAGGAAAACCGAAAGCAAAGGAATCAGGACAATCAGGCTCAGCATGGTGACAGTGATCCCCATGCTGAGCCCAAAGCCTGGTATCACGTTGCCGTTTTTCATTTTAAAGTTTTTTTTCGGCTGGAACACACGCAAAATTCCTCCTTAACGGTGATGATGAAATAAACGCTATTGTTTGTAAATCTGGTCGAAAATCGCGCCGTCAGCGAAGAACTTTTCGGTTGCCGCCGCCCAGCCTCCAAAATCATCATCAATATTGGCCAACTCAACGTTCAGGTCAAAAGTATCGCCGAATTCTTTCAAAATGTCGGGATTAGAGGGGCGGTAATAGTTCTGACCTTCCAGACGCTGCGCTTCATCCGTATAGAGATATTCAAGATACGCTTGGGAAACTTCCTCCGTGCCGTGCTTTTTAACGTTTTCATCCACCACCGCAACCGACGGCTGGGCAAGGATGCTCAGGGACGGAGCAATAATTTCGAATTCGTCCGGGTGTTCTTTCAGGGAAAGGAAGGCTTCGTTTTCCCAGGCCAGCAGCACATCGCCCTGCCCGTTTTCCACAAAGGTGGTGGTTGCGCCCCGGGCGCCGGAATCCAGTACGGTTACATTGGCGTACAGCGATTTCAGAAACTCTTTATCCTTGTTCTCATCGCCGCTGAAATTCTTGTCCGCATATGCCCATGCGGCCAGAAAGTTCCACCGCGCGCCGCCGGAGCTCTTGGGATCGGGAGTGATGACCTCCACGCCGGGTTTCACAATATCCTCCCAGTCCCTGATATTTTTCGGATTGCCCTTACGGACCAGAAAGACAATGGTTGAAGTATAGGGAGAACTGTTCTTGGGAAGTTTCTGGACCCAGCCATCCTCGATCAGGCCGGCCTTGCGCAGTTCATCCACATCGCCTTCAAGCGCCAGAGTGACCACGTCGGCCTCATTGCCCTCCAGCACCGAACGCGCCTGCTTGCCGGAGCCTCCGTGGGACTGGGTGATCTCCACCTTCTGCCCCTTCTCTTTTTCCCAATACGCCTGAAAAAGCTCGTTGTACTGTTCGTAGAGTTCGCGGGTGGGATCATAGGAGACATTGACGATAGATACCGTATCCGCGGCAGCCTGTTCGGAGCTCTGGGAAGATTCTTTTGCGGCTTCAGAATTGGCTGCCGAGCCAGACCCGGAGCCGGCACCGGAGCAACCGGCGAAAGAGCTCAGAATTGTGGTAAGGGCGACTGTAAGCACCAATGCTTTTTTTGTATGGATGATGGGTTTCATAAGAGGACACCTCATTTCATAATTTTGAATAATAGATGGTTCTGCACGCAATTTCAGGATGATTCCCGCATTACATTCGATCAGTCACAGATAAAGCGGTACAGCGCCGAAAATAGACGGGAATATGCAACTCTCTTTCCTCCAGCATTTAAATCTCCACACCCCTAAACCATATAAAATTTATAGGTTTAATATGTTATTATATTACGCTTATGCTTTGCGTTTTGCAACGGGAAATTTGGCAATCGTTTGCGCGGTTTGGGGATACAATCATTGCGTCTGGGGAAAGGGCTTGAAGCGGCCATACAACGAAAAGGTCCAGCTTTCGCTGGACCTTTTCGGCAGGATGTCCTCCGGTATGATAATCACACGGAAGAGTTTTTAGTTATGGCGCAAGCACCTGCTAATATTTTTTTGACCCGATCCCGCAGCGAAGCACGTTTTCCTCTTCAACCTTTTCGCAATAAGCCGCAAATTGGTTCTTGCCATGGTTTTTGGCAAAATAAAGCGCAATATCCGCCTTATCGAACAGTTCGGGATAGTTATCCGCGTCTTTGGGATAAAACGCGACCCCGATGCTGCCGGTCATTTGATAGTTCACATTCGTCTGCGCAAACGCGTGACGGAAGATTTCGGTGATGCTGCCCGCCTTTTTATAGACGGCTGTCTCATCCGCAACTTGTTCCAGAAATACGACGAATTCGTCCCCGCCGATTCTCCCGATTACATCGCTGCTTCTGAACAGGGATTTGACGGCATAAGCAATTTCTTTCAGCGCCGCATCCCCGTAAAGATGCCCTAACGTGTCGTTGACCCGTTTGAAATTGTCGATATCAATGATAAACAGTGCGGCGGGCGCCCTTTTCTGTTCTATATAAGCCCGGATACGGCTTTCCGTGGCGCCCTTGTTATACAGCCCTGTCAGCGAGTCCTTTTGGGCATATTCCTTGGCGGTTTGCAGGACCTGCCGCTGCGCGTCAATATCGGACAGGATACCGACCGCCTTATAGGCTTTTCCATTCTGGTCAAGGATGGCGGTAGCGGACACGGAGCACCACAGGAAACTGCCGTCCGCTTTTTTGACGCGGAATTCGCCTGTGACAAATTTTTCCCCGTTTATCAGCCGGCGTCCAATCTTCCGGAGAGGCTCCAGATCGCCTTTGAAAATATGGCCCTGCTGTGCCACGCATTCCGGGAAGTTGGAAGTGCTGGGTTCGTATCCAAACTTTTTATAAAAATTTTTTGAAAAATAAGCGGTATTTTCGAGGATATTCCACTCAAAAACAGTGTCCTGCGTCTGATCGAGCACGATTTCATAGAGACGCTGATTGACCATCATCTGTTCCTGCGTTTCCTTCATCGGCGTGATATCCGTGAAGGTACAGTAAAAGCTTTTTTCCCCGGTGGTGTCTTCGACCAGTTCGGTATTCAGCCATACCCATTTTATGGTCCCGTCCGCGCAGATTACCCGGTATTCATCGGCCAAAACGGAACCGAACGTCAGAAGGAACGAACGGTTCGCAGATATTTTTCTGCAATCGTCGGGATGGATGATCGAAATTGCCTGGTCATGATAAATTTCGGAAAACGCCTGCTTGGTGCAGCCCAGAAACCGGAAAAAGCCTGTGTTCGCGAAGAGCACAGTCCAGCAGTCATCGTTTTTGCAGCGCAGCACCCCGCCGGGCAGCGTGTCGTAGAGCGCCGACAGCGCCTTGCGCAGGTTCTGCAGCTTCAGGCGGTTCCTGCGTTGCCACACCAGCAGGGCAATCATAACCAGTATCAATGCGCTGGGCACTACCACGATCAGATAAATGGATTTACGGAAAACAGAAATGGCATAGGCAATGTCATTTTCTGCGACGGATTCCAGTTTCCACAGAAAGAGAACCGTGGCGAAAGCCATAGCAGCCGGGACAGAGAGAGCCACTATGATATTTTGAAAAAAAACTCTGTTTTTCTTTTTCATTCACGGCACACCCCGGGTTAATAAGATAAAGACAAATGACACTTCATCTAATATATCATAAAATGATGGCAAAAAATCGTCAAAAAAAGGGGAAAGCTGGGTTAAAATATGTTTATGCCCTGCGACATTGAATTAATTAAAGCATAGCACGCTGAAGAATAAATGTACAGAATTTTTGCGGAAGTTGTTTAAAAATTGTTTGAGTTGTAAATACTTGTGTGAACGGTTTTCCCGGGACGCCGCATGCAGGGGCGCGCTGCTTGACGTGCTATTCAGAAAATGATACTATATCTTTTGATAAAACCCGGTTTTGTATTTTGTCAAGTCCTAAACTATTGGAAATTCTGAAAGACTTTCCCTGCTATAAATCACTGCCCGGCCGGAAACGATACTACTGAGAAACATGGAGGTGGTATTCGTGAAACCGAACGAAATCAGTGCATACAACGCGTTCCTTCAGACAGGGAAGGTTGAAGATTATCTCAAGTACATTCACACCATGCAAGCGGCAGCCTCCACTCAGGGAACCGCTTTAACAGGAGAGAGCAGTGCATATCACGACGGACGCGATCGTGCTGCGGGAGCAATCGGTTGATGAGTTTGACAGCGTGCTCACCCTTTTGACGAGGGACTGCGGCATTATATCTGCCTACGCACGGGGAGCCAGAAAGCCGCGCGGAACGATGAGAGTTTCCGTGGAACTGCTGAGCTACTCGTGTTTTGTGCTGTTTTGCAATAAAGATAAATATACGGTGGACAAGGCCGACCTTAACCACATATTTGCGGGGGTGCGTGCGGATGTCGAAAAACTTTCCCTGGCCGCTTATTTCTGCCAGCTTGCCGCAGAGCTGGCCCCGCGGGGGGAAGAGGCGCAGGATTATCTGCGGCTGCTGCTGAACAGCCTTTATCTGCTCGATCAGAACAAACGCGCCTGCATGTTCATCAAACCTGTTTTTGAACTGCGGCTGATGGCGATGGCGGGCTATATGCCCGATCTTGTGGCCTGCACGGGCTGCGGCTGCTATGAGGCGGACCAGATGTTTTTTATGCCGCTTTCTTCCGGGATTGTCTGCGGCGGCTGCGCCGCAGGCCTGCCGGACAACGAGCAGCGTATCCCGGTCTCAAAGGGGGAACTGACCGCCATGCGCCATATCCTTTATGCGGAGCAGGAAAAACTGTTTCAGTTTTCGCTGCCGCAGAAGGCTTTGGAACGCCTTGGCGAAATTACGCAGCAGTATATTATGGTGCAGCTGGATAAGCGTTTTGATACGCTGGATTTCTATTTCAGCATCCGGGAAAGTTGAAAGCATCGGCTGACGGGACAAGGCGAAAAGATCGACGGAGGAACTATGGACAAACATTGTAAATCGATAGAACTTGATAAAATCCTTCATATGCTGGCGGGTTTCTGTTCCTGTGCGGACAGCCGCGCAATGGCGCTGGAGATTGAACCGGAACGCGATATCCGGGATGTCCGTGCCCTGATGCAGCGGACGGTGGACGCGAACACCCTGACCACGCGCTACTCCACCCCCTCGGCCGGCGGCGTGGAGAACTGCTCCGCCGCGCTGAAACGGGCTGAAATCGGCGCGCGCCTGTCGCCGCGCGAACTGCTGGAGATTGCGCGCGTTTTGCATGCGATCGACACCATTGAACGCTGGAGAAACCAGCTTGAGGGCGAACCCACCAGCCTGGAGTTCCTGCTGAATTCTGTGGTCGCGCTGCCCACGCTTTACCGCAATATCTCTTCCGCAATCCTTTCGGAAGAGGAGATCGCGGACAACGCGAGCCCGGAACTGGCCGAAATACGGCGCAGGATCCGGCAGGCCGGTTCCAAGGCGCGGGAAGTGCTGGACAAAATGGTGCGGTCGGCAACTTATCAGAAGTACCTGCAGGAGAATATCATTACCCAGCGGGACGGACGTTTTGTCGTGCCGGTCAAAATCGAATACCGCAACGAGATCAAGGGGCTGGTGCACGATACCTCCGCATCCGGTTCCACCATTTTTGTGGAGCCGATCGCGGTGGTGGAAGCGAATAACGAAATCCGGATTCTGCAGGGGAAAGAGCAGACCGAAATCGACCGCATCCTGTATGAGCTGTCCGCACAGGTGGGCGGCTGCGCGGACAGTATCCGGGGAAGCTATGAGGCAATCGTGGAACTGGACCTCTACTTTGCCAAAAGCCGTATGGCGGACGCCATGCGCGCCACCGTTCCAGTCATTAATGCGGACGGGATTGTGAATTTAAAGAAAGCGCGCCATCCGCTGCTGGATAAGGAAAAGGTGGTGCCCATTGACCTGCGCCTCGGCGATGAGTTCGATACGCTTGTTGTGACCGGCCCCAATACCGGCGGCAAAACGGTGGCAATCAAAACGCTCGGCCTCTTGGTCATGATGGCGCAGTGCGGGCTGATGCTGCCGGCTGCCGACGGCAGCACGGTACCTGTTTATGAAAAAGTCCTGGTCGACATCGGCGACGAACAGAGCATCGAGCAGAGCCTGTCGACCTTTTCGGCGCATATGACCAATATTATCCGCATTCTGCGGGAGGCGAACGGCCGCTCGCTGGTATTGCTGGATGAACTCGGCGCCGGCACCGACCCTGTGGAGGGGGCGGCGCTCGCCGTCGCGATTATCGAGCGGCTTCGGGAGCAGCACGCAAAGGTAGTAGCCACCACCCATTATGCGGAAATAAAAATGTACGCGCTGAATACGCCGGGCGTCGAAAACGCCTGCTGCGAATTTGATGTGGCGACCCTGCGGCCGACCTACCGGCTGCTGATCGGCGTACCCGGCCGCTCCAACGCCTTTGCGATCAGTGAGCGCCTGGGGCTTTCGCACGATCTGATCGAGCATGCCAAATCCCACGTATCCGGGGATAACACGCGGTTTGAAGACGTCGTGTCCCAGTTGGAGTCCACCCGTCAGAAACTGGAGCGGGAGCGGGAGCTTGCGCAGACTAACCGCGTGGAGGCGCAGCGCACCAGCAGGGAGGCCGACGAACTGCGCCGCGCGATGGAGGCCGAGCGCGAACGGGAGCTGGAGAGGGCGCGTGTGCAGGCGCGCGGGATCGTTGAACAGGTGAACGCGCAGGCGGAAAAGCTGCTGAGCGAACTGGACGAACTGCGAAAAGAAAAGGAAAGCGCACAGTTTGCCGACAGGCTTTCCCAGACCAAGGTCTCCTTCAAGGCGGATATGCGCAGGCTGCGCGATCTGGCCGACCCAGTTACCCGCAAGAATCCGGACAACTACCGGCCGGAACGTCCGCTGAAACGGGGGGACACCGTCCGTCTGGTTTCCATGAATACCGAAGGGATACTGCTTTCGGCGCCGGACGGGCAGGGCTTTGTCAATGTCCAGGCGGGAATCATCAAGACGAAAATACATCAGTCGGAAGTACGGCTGGTTGACCGCAAGGATAAACGGGTGACCCTGAGCAACTCGAAGATTTCCATGAAGGACGTGACGTCCCGCTCCAGGCGCGATGTGAAAACGGAGCTTGACCTGCGCGGGATGACCAGCGGAGAAGCCATCGTCGAGCTGGACCGCTATATTGACAGCAGCGTCCTTTCCGGAGTGGGCACCGTCACGGTCATACACGGCAAGGGGACCGGCGCGCTCCGTGCCGCGATTCAGGAACATCTGAAATCACACAGAAACGTGAAAAGTTTCCGCTTGGGCGTTTACGGCGAAGGGGAATCCGGTGTGACGGTGATTGAGTTAAAATAAACAAATTTACGCTGCTTTACATGTTGAATACTTTATGTTATCATAAAAACAGTATAAAATAAAATTTCATATAGATTGTGAGCTGATATTGTGGAAACAAAGAAAAAACCAGGCTCCCTCACCTTTAAGGGCAGGCCGCTTATACGCAGCGGAAAAACAATTTATTACGGGGACATGGGTGACAAATATGTTGCAATGCTTCAGATTTTGAATGAAGTTCCGTTTAAGGATACGATGGTTCCGAACCGCGTCGCGGTTCAGATCTGGTCAACCGATGATGAACTCCGTCCGCGTGACCGTGTTGTGAAAAAGACGGAAAAGACAACTCTGTATGATGCCTTGAACATCGCCTCCATCTGGCTGGAAAGACAGCTTTCAGGAAAATAAATTTGCCTTCTTTCCATTCTGTTCGGGTCAAAACCGCCAGATCGGCTGAACGCCGGTTCCGGCGGTTTTTTGCTTGCGGTCTCTGCCGGAAACTCAGATATGCCGAATTTACAAACGGTTCATTGTGAAAATGGGCAAACTATGCTATACTCATATCCTGTTCGGATTTTTAATTA
>JAEXAZ010000218.1 GCA_023394255.1 Bacillota bacterium
ATGAGTGCCGGGTGGATGGTGCTGCTCGTTGTGGCGTATTTTATTGTCTCTACGGCAATTAAAATGTTGTTTGTCCTGCTTGGATGATTTTATGGGTGACTGAAAGACAATTATGGAGGATTTTCAATGAAGGTACGCAAGGCGGTTATACCGGCGGCGGGCTTGGGCACTCGTGTGCTGCCCGCTTCCAAAGCGGTTCCAAAAGAGATGCTTCCCATTGTGGATAAGCCTGCAATCCAATATATCGTGGAAGAGGCGGTTGCGAGCGGGATAGAGGATATCTTAATCATTACCAACCGCGGCAAGTCCCTGATCGAAGACCATTTCGACCACGCCCCGGAGCTGGAGGAAAAACTGCTTTCCTCCGGCAAGCAGAAAATGTATGACGATGTGGTTTCGCTTGCCCATCTGGCGAATATCCAGTATGTCCGGCAGAAAGAAACGCGCGGGCTGGGGCATGCGGTGTGGTGCGCGAAATCGTTTGTGGGTAACGAGCCGTTCGCGGTTCTCTACGGCGATGATGTCATCATCTCCAAAACGCCGGCAACCGGGGAACTGATCGGCGTCTACGAAAAGTACGGCAAAAGCGTGGTCGGCATCAAGCCGGTGGCGACGGAGCTGCTTCCAAGCTACTGCACGCTGGGTGTGAAGCCGGTGGAAAGCAAAACGTATGATGTGTTTGATATGATTGAAAAACCGCTCCCGGAGGAGATCATCTCCAACTTTGCGATTCTGGGGCGCTGTGTTTTGACACCGGACATTTTTGATTTGATCGAGAAAACGCCGCCTTCCCGGAACGGGGAGGTTCAGCTCACCGATGCCATGCGGGAGATTGCCCACCGCGGCGGCATGATGGGAATTGAATATGCCGGCACCCGCTATGACATGGGCAATAAGCTGGGCATTTTGCAGGCGATTGTAGAGGTCGGGCTGGAACATCCCGAAATTGGGGGTGCCTTCCGCGAGTACCTCAAATCCATGGCTGCGACACTGTAAATAAAACAATAGGAAACAGCCACCGCAGCAAAATCCGCTGCGGTGGCTGTTATTGTCATTGGCTCTTTTTAAGGGTTTGGTTCACAGAAGGCCGCTGCAAAATTAGCGCCGCCATACAGCAGCAGGAAATAATCGGCTTTCTTAAAATAGGCCATCATAAAGCCGGGAAGCTTTTGATTAAATATGATAAATCCAAAAAAGCAAAGGATGCAGGCCAGTGAGAGTATCAGATAAAAGGGATGGGGCCGTTTTGCTTTGAACAGACCGCCGCGATGAATGGCAGAAAAAAATACACCCCAAAGGAATGTGAATAGGTAAATCAGGACGAGCCCCAACAGGGGAGTTTTGAAATAGTATTTCTGTATCCTGTCATAATGAGCAGAAACAATAAAATATAAGATGGAAAAGCCAAGGAAAAAAAGAACTTCGAGCAGTGGCCTTAAATACTTTTTATGCCAAAAAATCATAGTTTAGAAAACCCTCTCCTTTTAAAAATAAAATGATAGACGGAATTTCACCGTCTATCATTTCATAGGTTATATTGATTTTACTTAGGATATGGCATATTTCCTTCATTAAGAACTGCATTAGTTACCCACAGTGACCATTTACCACTACTGCGCGAAATATCGATCATGCTTGTTGCGCCGCATGTCGCATCAAAAGCTTGCTCGTGAGCGGGTTCGGTAAACCCTGTGCTGTAGCTAAAAGTTAATCCTGAAGGATATTTTTCCTCGTATTGGTCAGGATTAATACCCTCTTTGCATGTATACAGAACTTCTTTATTTGTTAACGACAGTGAAGTATCAGCGCGTTCCCATCCCCCTTTAACTCTTGTTAAGAGATAGCCGTCGCCTTGCCCGGAAGAATGTGAGACAGTATAATAAATGGTCAAATAAGCCCTAATGCCTCCTGTCTCATCCCATTCTTCCCTTGATTGATTCCCAGACGAAAGAGGATAAATATATTGATCTTCTAATGAAACTACATATGTTTGTGATTTTTCTCCCTGTGAATCCCCATTTATGTTGTATTTTGGTTCAGTTTGATACGAAAACATTTTTACTATGGATTTTTCCCCAGTAGGCGAGATTAAGGTCGCATACTTGGTGTCGACATTGCTAGCGTTCATGTATGCCTTCTTAAACATTCTATCAATATCTGAGGTGTTTTCGCTAGCATAGATAGGGATATTAACGATCAAACACATTAAAACTGAAAGGCATGTTGCGACAACTTTTTTAAATATTTTTTTCATCATAACTTTAACCTCCTTAACATTGCATGGTTTGTGAGTATAAGCTATTTTCAACCGTTTGTGCACGAACGTATTGAATCTTTTGCTTCTATAATTACGATAGTCCTGTTAACAAATAAATGCAACCCAATCAGGTAAAAAATAGCAAACGAAACAAAAGCTTTGTGATAGAATTGTGATAAATTAAAAACAATCCTACTTTATTTATCAATAAAGCCGTGTAGCTTTTTTAATTTAATAGTCCAATGGACTCACCTCTTTTTGTCATGATAAGTGTATCACAGTTCTTTCCATAAAAACCAAAAAATGCAGAATTAACACGTTTTCTTGTCTGTCTTACATCAATTTCACAAATTGTTAACAAAATAAACAGTTTGTTCATACTTTTGCCGGACTACGGAACTGAAAAACAGAATGTTTCCTCTGCTTTACAAGCGGCTGGAAAAATAGTATACTAAAATATCTGGGTTTATCAGAATGATTGAAGATAAGGAATGGTGGAACCATGTTACAGTTTGAAGAACTGCGGCTGCGGCTGGAAGGGCGCAAGGCGGAACTGGAAGACCTTGCAAATGCCATCGGCTATGAAGGGCTGAAGCGCCGCGTGGAAGAACTGGAACGCCGGGCCGGTGAGCCGGATTTTTGGAATGATCTGGAGAAATCTCAGGCAAACCAGCAGGAGACCGCGCGGCTGAAAAATAAAATTGGCGCATATGACGGGCTGAAAACACTGTATGACGACACGCTGACGCTGATTGAACTGGCCGATGAGGAGGGGGACGAATCCTCCTACCCGGAAGCGCTGGCGGACTGCGAAACGTTTGAAAAAGATCTCGAAAGCCAGAAGCTGGCTACCCTGCTGATCGGCGAATACGACTCCAACAATGCCATCCTGACGTTTCACGCCGGCGCGGGCGGCACCGAAGCGCAGGACTGGGCGCAGATGCTTTACCGCATGTATACCCGCTGGGCCGAGCGGCATGGGTTCCAGTACCGGATCCTCGATTATCTGGACGGGGACGAAGCGGGGCTGAAAAGCGCCTCCGTCATGATCGAAGGGGAAAACGCCTATGGGTTTCTGCGTTCTGAGGCCGGCGTGCACCGCCTTGTGCGCATCTCGCCGTTCGACTCTTCCGGACGCAGGCATACTTCGTTTGCTTCGCTGGAGGTTATGCCGGAACTTCCCGACGACCTGACGGTTGAGATCAGGCCGGAGGACATCAAAATGGATGTATTCCGCTCCAGCGGCGCGGGCGGCCAGCATATCAACAAAACTTCCTCCGCGGTGCGTCTGACCCACATCCCGACCGGTATCGTGGTTTCCTGCCAAAATGAGCGCAGCCAGTTTCAGAACCGGGACATGTGTATGAAGATGCTGACCGCGAAGCTGCTTGAAATCAAGGAGCGCGAGCATCTGGCAAATATTAATGAAATCAAGGGCGACCAGATGGCAATCGGCTGGGGCAGCCAGATCCGTTCGTATGTTTTCATGCCGTATACACTTGCGAAAGACCACCGCACAGGGTTTGAAAACGGCAACATCAACGCGGTGATGGACGGAGACCTCGACGGATTTATCAATGCCTACCTGAAGGCTGCCAGCCTGGGGACGCTGGGACAGGTTGATTAAAAGAACAGGAACCGCCGGAAGGCGGAAGCGGGAAGCTTGCTCGATTTGATGAAAATTGAGTAAGCTTTTTCATTTTTGCCAACAATAATAGCTGCCGGAAAATTGTGAAAGCTGGTGTTTATGTTGGGAAGAAGAACGATTGCGATTTATTTTACGATTATCATTCTGTTTACAGGGGTTCTTTGCCGCATCTACGCGCTCTCCATGGGGGATTCCCTTGCGTCCGTCGCCCACGCGCAAAGCAGCTACCTCCTGGATGTGGATAATACGCGGGGAATGATCTACGACTGTAATTTAAAGCCGCTTGTAGGAACAGAGCGGCATTCGGTCGCCGCTGTGCAGCCGTCGCCCGAAGCGTTTACCGCGCTTGCCGAGGCGGCGCAGGAAACCGGCGAGGCGTTTAACCTGGATGGGAAGAACACAAAGCCCTATCTGATTACCCCGGAAAAAACGGCCGTCTACGCCAAAGGGGTTGAAATGTTCGATGCAGTCAAACGCTATGGCACATGGCAGATCGCGCCGCACATCATCGGCTATCTCAACCCCGGAAAAACGGACGGCGCTGCCGGAATCGAGATGGCGTACAACGCATATTTGAAACAGCACAGCGGGAAACTCCAGCTGCGCTACCGGCTGGACGCACTCGGACGCGCGATGCTCAGCGAAGCCCCTGAGATTGTTCAGGACAACTATCAGGACAGGGGCGGTGTGGCGCTGACTTTGGACGCGGATATCCAGCGCGTGGCCGAACGCGCGATGCAGCAGGTCGAGAAAGGCGCGGCGGTTGTGATGGATGTCAATACCGGCGATATCAAGGCGTCAGTTTCAGTACCCGCCTTTGACCCGAACGATCTCGCGGCAAGCCTCAAGAATCCGGCCAGCCCGTTTGTCAACCGTGCTTTTTCCCAGTACAGCGTGGGTTCCACATTTAAGCTTGTGACGGCGGCTGCGGCGCTGGAAAACGGATTCGGGCGCTATACGCCCTATTACTGCAGCGGATATATCGATGTGGAAGGGCAGCGTTTCAACTGCCACTGGCGCACGGGGCATGGGGAACTCGACCTTCAGCGCGCGATCGAAGTATCCTGCAACCCGTTTTTTATCCATCTGGGGCTTGAGACAGGGGGCAAGCGCATTGCTTCCCTGGCCCGCGATATGGGATTCGGCAAAGCGGCTGTTTTCAGCGACGACATCCGCACCCAGAGCGGGACACTGCCCCGCGACGACGAACTTGAGCAGCCCGCCGCGGTTGGCAATTTTTCTTTTGGACAGGGCAGGCTGACTGCCACCCCCGTCCAGATCGCCCAGATGATTTCCGCAATTGCCAACGGGGGCTATGCTGTGACACCCCGCCTTGTAGAAGGTTTTACAGAGGATGGGGAGGCCATCGGCCAGCACACGACGGTTTACGCGCCCAACCGTGTCATCAACGAGCGCACATCCCGGATCTTGAGGGAAGCGCTTGTTTCCAATGTGGTAAACGGGAGCGGTAAAGCGGCGACCCCCATGAACGGTTTGGCGGGAGGGAAAACCGCTTCCGCGCAGACCGGCATCTATGAGTCGGACGGGGAGACGGAAATCGTCCATGCATGGTTTGCGGGCTATTACCCGGCTGAAACGCCGCTCTATTCGATCGTCGTGCTTGTGGAGGGCGGGGACTCGGGCGGGGATACCGCCGCGCCGATTTTTAAAGAGATCGCCGACGGGATCTATCTTTCCAAACTTTGAGATGCTCTTGTAATGGCCGGCGGATTACGGTATAATAAAAAAGAATAGCAGTTTGTTCCAAGGCTATCACCTGCTGGTGTTTCCCTGCGCCGCCCGGCCGAAAACAAAGAGACGCAGCCATGGCAGGCGCTCTGTTTTCCCGGTATGATTGGTATTTGAGGAAGGCCAGACAATTGTTTGGAGGGTAGATGATGAACCCATTTGTTTTAGTAACAGATTCCAATGCGGATATGGTCCCGGGATTTGCCGCAGCAAATCATGTGACGGAAATGGAGCTCACCTATACAATAAACGGAAAAACCTATCGCTGCCATGATCCGGAACTGTCCAGGCCTGATTTTTACGCGCTGATGCGTTCCGGAAAAATGCCGATTACGGCGCAGATCAACATGGAAGACGCAATGGCGAAACTGACGCCGCTTTTGGACGCGGGGAACGACGTGCTGGCAATCATGTTTTCTTCGGCGCTGTCGGGAACCTTTAACAGTGTGCGCCTGGCGGCGGAGGAGTTGTCGGCGAAGTATCCGGACCAGCGGCTGGTCGTCTTGGATTCCCTGTGCGCGTCGGCGGGGCAGGGGCTGTTGCTTGACCGTGCCGTGCGGTACAGGGAAACGGGGATGACGCTGGAGGAATGCGCGGCAAAAATCCGGGAGGATATTCCCCATATGGCGCATCTGTTTACAGTGGACGACCTGTTCCATCTGCACCGCGGGGGCCGCGTTTCGGTCACCGCCGCGGTGGTCGGTTCCATGCTTGGCATTAAGCCGGTGCTCCATGTCGACGACGTCGGCCGGCTGATACCGACTGGAAAAGTGCGGGGGAGAAAAGCCTCCTTACTGGCGCTTGTTGACAATATGGAAAAGCAGATGGACAGGGAACGCTGCGACAGATTTTTTATCAGCCACGGGGACTGCATTGACGACGCGCAGTTTGTGGCGGACGAAGCGTCGCGGCGGTTTGGAATCAAAAATTACAGCATCAGCTATGTCGGCCCGACCGTCGGGGCGCATTCGGGGCCGGGTACTGTGGCGCTGTTCTTTTACGCGAAGCAGCGATAGCGTTCTTTTGCAAGGGCTTGAAATCTGCCCGGCGCTGTGTTATAATAGCACAGCGTCTTATATTGATAAGATTCAGCATGGCCGATGTGTGCCCAGACATGCGGGTATGCGGGTCCTGTGCGACAGAGCACCGTGAACCATGTCAGGCGGGGAACCGAGCAGCATTAAGCGGTTTGTGATGTGCGCCGCAGGTAATCTGCGTGCCCGCATATGTGGGCATACATTTTTTATATCCGGAATGGCAGGTGAGGAATATGTATCAGGCGCTTTATCGAAAATGGCGTCCGCGCGATTTTGATGATGTGGTGGGACAGGAGCATATTACCGTCACGTTGAAGCATGAGGTCGCTTCCGGAAAATTTTCACACGCCTACCTGTTCACCGGCTCCCGGGGAACGGGTAAAACGAGTTGTTCCAAAATTGTGGCAAAGGCGGTCAACTGCCTTCATCCAAAAGACGGAAACCCCTGCAACGAGTGTGAAATCTGCCGCGGGATTGATGACGGTTCCATTTTGGATGTGGCGGAAATTGACGCGGCCAGCAACAACGGCGTGGACAACATCAGGCAGCTGCGCGAGGAAGCGTATTTCATGCCTGCTGTGGCAAAATACCGGGTCTATATTCTCGATGAGTGCCATATGCTCTCTCCCGGCGCGGTCAACGCGCTGCTGAAAATCCTGGAGGAGCCGCCCGAGCACGTCATTTTTATTCTCGCCACAACGGAAATCCATAAGGTTTTGCCAACGATTCTCTCCCGCTGCCAGCGGTTTGATTTTAAACGGATCAAATCCCGCACCATTGCGGACAGGCTGCTGTATGTCTGCGGGCAGGAGCAGGTCGGGATTGATGATGACGCCGCGATGCTGATTGCCCGCCTTTCCGACGGCGGCATGCGCGACGCGCTGTCCCTGCTGGATTTGTGCATCTCCTATGGCGGCGCGATCACCGCTGAAGTTGTGACAAAGGCGGCCGGTCTGTCCGGGCAGGAGCCGCTTTTTGGGATGGCGGATGCGGCTGCTGCCGGCAATCCGTCGAAGGCGTTGGTGATCCTGGAGGCGCTGAGCGAAAATTCCGTGGACTATCTGCGGCTGTGCGAACAGCTTGTCGGCCACTATCGGAATTTGATGATTGCCCGGACGGTGAAAGAACCGGACGACCTGATTCAGGCGACACCGGAGGATTTGCTGCTGCTGCACAAGCAGGCCGGGGAAATCCCGCTTGCCAGGGTGATGTATTCCATTGACGTGCTGCAGGAAACCATGGGAAAGCTGTCCAGAACCGCGTTTAAGCGCACGGAATTTGAGATGGCTTTGATCCGCCTGTGCGACGCCAGAATGGGAAACGGCATGGAAGGCCTTGCGGAACGGATTGACAAGCTGGAAAAAATGATCCGGACAGGCGCGGGCGCCCCGGCTCCCGAGCCGGTTCAGCCCGCTGCCGGTGCCAGACCGGTTTTGCAGGCGGAGCCGCCGGCCCCTTCCGCAAAACCGGAGAAAAGCGCCGAGCCGGCCGCACGGGCCGGGAGCAAGGAAGTGGAGCCGTTTCCTCAGTGGGCGGAGGTTTTGTCGGAGCTTCAGAAGATCAACGGCGCGCTCCATGGCGCAATGATTGATTCCTGCGCCTACACTTCGGAAGACATGATGCTTATCGATTGCAAGAACGAGATGTTCCTGACGCTGCTCCGCACCAGCATGGCGGCCAAGGAAAGCCTGCGCAGCGCGATCCTGTCCGTAACCGGGCAGAAATATAATTTAGGCCCTTATAATCCCGAAAAGCACGCCGTGGCTCAAAAGGCTTCCGACCCGCTGATGGGGATGCTGAAGAAGGCAAGTGCACTGAATGTGCCGGTCGATCTGAAATAAAAGATGAAATTTTGGAGGAACTTACCGTGAAAGCAAGATTGCCACAGGGGATGGGCGGCGGCCCCCAGAATATGAACGCCATGATCCGTCAGGCTCAGAAAATGCAGGAAGACATGAAGAAAAAGCAGGAAGAGCTGGAGCAGATGGAATTTACCACAACTTCCGGAGGCGGTATGGTTGAGGTTGTCATCAGCGGGAAGAAAGAGATCAAATCCATTTCTCTGAAACCGGAAATTGTTGACCCGGAAGATATTGAAATGCTGCAGGATTTGATGGTTGCCGCCATGAATGAGGCGATCCGCACCGTTGAGGAAAAGTCCGCCTCGGAAATGGAGAAAATCACCGGGAACCTCAATGTCCCGGGGATGTTTTAGAGGAAACGATGGCGTATAACGTTTTGCCGCTCACCAAACTGATCGAGCAGTTTGAACGCCTGCCCGGAATCGGCAGGAAATCCGCCCAGCGCCTGGCGTTCTATGTGCTGTCTCTTTCAAAAGAAAGGGCGCAGCAGTTTGCGGATGCAATTGTGGAAGCACATGAAAAGATCAAAAAATGCAAGGTGTGCCAAAGCCTGACGGAAAGCGAGCTCTGCCCGATTTGCGCGGACCAGGCCCGCGACCGGAGTATCGTCTGCGTGGTGGAAAACTCACAGGATGTCATTGCATTTGAGCGCACCAAAGAATATCACGGGCTCTATCATGTGCTGCATGGGCTGATTTCGCCGATGGACGGAATCGGGCCTGATCAGCTTTACATAAAAGAACTGATTGCAAGGATGGGCGACGGCGTGATCAGGGAAGTGGTGATGGCCACAAGCCCCACTGTGGAGGGGGAAGCCACGGCAATGTATATTGCCCGGCTTTTAAAACCGATGCATGTGCGGGTGACACGGCTCGCCTATGGGATTCCGGTGGGCAGCAACCTTGAATATGCGGATGAGGTAACGCTTTACCGCGCGCTTGAGGGCCGCAGTGAAATCTGATGCGGGGAACAGCCTTTGCACAATTGTGCGGGGCTGTTTTGCTGTGTAAAACAGCGCAGAAAGATCGATGCGCGCAGTAATCCCGGCAAAAGCCGGAACCGCGATGCCTGCACGTGAAGTTCTATGCCGGGAATCCGTCGATGTGATCTTATTTTGGGTAGAGGGGTTTTATTCAATATGACAACGATGCAAATGATTCTGATTGTGTGCCCGCTTGTTTTTCTGGCGAGCTTTGTGGACAGCATCGCCGGAGGGGGCGGGCTGATCAGCCTGCCGGCCTTCATGCTGACAGGGATGCCGGTACATATGGCGTGCGGAAGCAACAAGTTTTCGGCCTGCGCCGGGAGCATTATATCCGCGGTCCGGTTTTACAGAAACGGCAAAATGCACGTCCTTGGGGCTGTCATTTCCGGAATTTTGGCGCTGGCCGGCGCGGCGATCGGCTCCAGACTGAACCTGATGATTGACAGCGGCACGCTGAAAAGGATTTTTTTAATCATCCTTCCGGTTGTGGCGGTGTTTGTCCTGTTCGGTGGGAACAGCCGGCGGAGGAAAACCCTGCTGGAAGGCAGAAAGCTGTACCTGAGCTGTGCGCTGATCGGCTTTTTTATCGGGGCTTATGACGGGTTGATCGGACCCGGGACAGGCACCTTCATGATTTTCTGCTATACCACCTTCGTGGGATTCGATTACGTGACCGCAAGCGGTAATGCGAAAGTTGCCAACCTGTCGTCCAATTTTGCAAGCATGGTGCTCTATCTTTTCGCGGGACAGATCCTCTTTTCCGTGGCGGTTCCGGCGGCTGTCTGCTGCATCTGCGGCGGCTGGCTGGGGAGCGGCATGGCCATTCAAAAGGGCAGCAAATTCATAAAGGCCATGCTGATTGTCGTGCTGATCGGGATTTTTGGAAAGCTGATTTGGGATTTGCATTTATTTGGCTGAGACGTCCCGTGTTGACGAAATACCGGAAAAATGCTATGATAATCTGCGCGAAGCAATCTTTTTGCATCGTTTTTGACGCGATTTTTTAACTGTATGCCCGCTCAACGCTGCCATACGCTTTGATTAAATCAGATATTTTGTGGCAAAATAAGGAAAGAACGGAAAAGAAAGGCTTTCAATCAATGATTGATTTTTTTCATCTGAATGAAGACGAATTCAAACGTCTTTTGAAATTCAGTGTTACAGGCGTGGTTAATACGCTGGTAGACGTCGGGGTATATTCGCTTTTGTCTGTGGCGCTCGGCGTGAATGTTTTTTTGGGACAGTGCTGCGGATACGCTGCCGGAATGCTGAACAGCTATCTGATTAACCGTAAGTGGACGTTCCGGACGTCTCACCGCTTTTTCAGTCTGCAACTGGTGCGTTTTATTATCACCAACCTTGCGGTGCTGGCGGTCAGCCTTCTGCTTTTAAAGGTCTCGATGGACTATTTTGGAATGGGAAAACTGGTTGCCAAACTTGCGACCACCTGCGTTACACTGGTGCTGAATTTCGTTATCAGCCGTCTCTGGGTGTTCCGATAAAAACAGTCATCTTGCGGGTGGATGAGGAGACAGAAAGGACTTGTGACCGATGGAAAAAAAATCGACCAAAACCATCAGTGTGAACCGCAAGGCACGACATGAATATTTTGTGGAAGAAAGCTTTGAAGCGGGTATAGAACTGTTTGGCACGGAGGTGAAATCTCTGCGCGCCGGTTCCTGCAATCTGAAAGACAGCTGGTGCGACATTTCAAACGGGGAACTGTATGTCAAGCAGATGCACATTGCACCCTATGAGCACGGCAATATTTTTAACCGTGACTCCTACCGTGAGCGCCGTCTGCTGATGCACAGGCGGGAGATCCATAAGCTGATGGGGCTGGTGGCCCAGCAGGGCTACACGCTGATCCCGCTTTCGCTTTATTTTAAAGGCTCGCGTGTGAAAATGCAGCTGGGGCTCTGCAAAGGAAAGCAACTGCATGATAAGCGCAGTGACATGGCCAAGCGTGATGCGCAGAGAGATATTGACAGGGCTCTGCGGGATAGACAAAAAGCATAAAATGTGTTATACTATTCATACAACCTGACTGGGTTGTTTATCTGGGGATGTAAAGGTTTCGACGGGGATTTTGAAGTCTGAGCAGCGAGTAGAGGAGCATGCACCTCTATAAAAGTATGACGTTTTAAATTAGACGACAATAATAATTTAGCTTTTGCTGCTTAATTAAGCAGCCGTCTTACCGCGGAGTACCACGGCCGCGGATAAGGCGTCGATTAGTGGTGAACGATCTGTCCGAGCGCCTCGTAGGATAAGACCGTATTGGGGGCTACCAAACTGTTTAGCCTGTCTGCCGGCGATTCGGTGAGGGAATCTTAAAAGACTGACTGCACTCGGAGAAACTTGGATGAATGAGTTTTCGGACGCGGGTTCAATTCCCGCCATCTCCACCATATGGAATGCCTACAGTAAATTGGACAAGTGTTTTCGGACAGTCCAATTTCTGTAGGCATTTTCTTATTCCTGCAAACTGTTATAAAAGCTGCGTTCCACTTGATTCGGCGTTTGAAACCCCATCCGCTGATGCGGTCTATAGTCATTGAAATATTCTATGTACTCTTGCACAGCAGTCTGCAATTCCTCTTCCGTATTGTAAAAGCTGCGCCTGAATTCCTCTTTTTTAATGGATGCAAAAAAGGATTCGGCAACCGCATTGTCAAACGGCGTACCTGGCTTAGAAAAAGATTGTGTTACATTATATTTTCTCAACAGTGAGCGAAATTCATATGCCATATACTGTGCACCCTGATCACTATGAAACATTAGTCCCTGTGGCTGATTTCGGTCGGCAAAGGCACTAGTGAAAGCATTCGTTACCAAGTCTGTATCAATACAGTCTGAAATTGTATAAGACAATACTTTGCGGGAGAACAGATCGACAACAATGCAGAGATAATAGAACACCTCACCTACCCGCACATAAGTAATGTCACTGACCCATACAAGATTAGGGGCTTCTTGGACGAACTGCCGCTTGAGTTTATTAGGGTAGTATTTGTATTGTCTGTCATTCGCTGAATTAGGATATCTGCGCGGCACTTTGTTGGACAATTCCATTTCCTTCATCAGGCGAATAATTCTCCGTTCGCTCACTACGTAATTATTCTCCATCAGCTTTGCCCGAATTTTTCGTGCGCCGAAACGCTGTCCACTTTTTTCAAAGATTTCAATGATAAGCGGTTTCAGCACTTCATCTTGTTGCTGAATCAATGTTTTCTCTGGTCTACGAAGCAAATAGTTGTAAAATGTCGCACGATTTACATCCAGGGTACGACATAGCGCATGGATACTGTATTGGTTTTTTAATTGTTCGATGGCTTGCAATTTTTCTTGCAGTGGGGCTGTGTTTGAACAGCCGCAATTTACCAATATTTCATTGGTAATGCGCAGCCGCTCGACCTCCTTTTCAAGCAAATAAATCTCTCTTGCGGATTTAGTTTTGGCGGGAACTTCTGAATACTGTTTAACCCATCCGTACAAGCTGCTCCGTGATACTCCATACTCTGAGCATAGTTCCGGAGCAGTAGAGCCGTTTTGATATAACGCCACAATTTGTGTCCGTTCTTCTTCGGTATAACGCTTTGCTATGATAAATCCCTCCTTGATA
>JAEXAZ010000067.1 GCA_023394255.1 Bacillota bacterium
CCACCGCCATGCGCGCCGGCATGACCGTCTATGACCTGACCAAACTCGAACTGGCTTACGCGCCGCCGTTTTCTTCCGCGAAGGACCCTGTCAACATGGCGGGCTTCGTCGCAGAGAATGTGCTGGAGGGGAGGGTCAGGCTGTTCCACTGGAACGAGGTGGATACGCTCCCGCACGACGGAAGCGTCACGCTTCTGGATGTGCGCACGGCACCGGAGTTCCGCAACGGCAGCCCCGCCGGATTTGTCAATATACCGCTTGACGAACTGCGCGCGCATATCGGCGAACTGGACAGATCAAAACCGGTCTATGCGGCCTGCCAGATTGGTCTGCGCGGCTATGTGGCGTGCCGCATGCTCAGCCAGCTGGGGTTTAACTGCTATAACCTTTCCGGCGGTTATCGGCTCTACGACAGTGTCTTTGGACGGCAGGGCACCGTAAGGGAGGATGTTACCATGAACAGCGAGACCATGCTGCCGGCTTCGGCTCCAACCGTCAAAATCAATGCCTGCGGCCTGCAATGTCCGGGCCCGGTCATGAAGCTTGGCGAGGCGGTCAAAAAAGCGGCCGACGGCGAAATCATTGAGATTCAGACCACGGACCCCGCCTTTTCCGCGGATGTGGAAGCGTGGTGCCGCCGGACCGGAAATACCTTCGGAGGGGTCAAAAGCGAAAAAGGCGTGTATACCGCCGTGATAAAAAAAGGCGGTG
This sequence comes from Bacillota bacterium, assembly GCA_023394255.1. Taxonomy (GTDB): domain Bacteria; phylum Bacillota; class Clostridia; order Oscillospirales; family Ruminococcaceae; genus Anaerotruncus. The sequence continues at coordinate 712 of JAEXAZ010000067.1, forward strand.
CAAGCGTGTGTGCGGCCGCCGGCCTGAAAGGCGACAGGAAAAACATCATTGTGTTTTCCGGCGACCTTGATAAGGCGATCGCATCCTTTATCATCGCAAATGCCGCCGCTTCCATGGGACGTCAGGTATCGATGTTCTTTACCTTCTGGGGGCTGAATGTCCTGCGCCGTCCCGAACGGGTCAAAACCGGCAAGGATTTCATGAGCCGCATGTTCGGGGCGATGATGCCCAGAGGGTCGCGGAAACTGCCCCTCTCCAGGATGAATATGGGCGGTATGGGCGCAAAAATGATCCGGGGGGTCATGGAGAACAAGCATATCGGCAGCCTGGAAGACCTCATCAAAGCATCCCGGCAAAACGGCGTCGAGCTGGTGGCCTGTTCCATGAGCATGGACGTGATGGGTATCAGGCAGGAAGAACTGATCGACGGAGTAAAGCTTGGCGGCGCCGCCGCAATGCTGGCAAATGCCGAGGAATCGGACATGTCGTTGTTTATCTGATGCAGGAGCGTACTTCAACTATAAAAATCCCGCGGACCGGATATCCGGCCCGCGGGATTTTTATAGTTGGAAATTTGATGGGACTGTAATGATTAAAGGAAATAGGCGCAAAATAGATAACATAAAAAATTTCCATTTCATAAGGAGGGCACTATGTCTGTTAAAATTCTGCAAACCAAAGAAGGGCGCATGAGTTATCATGATTCCGTTGAAGAAATGCTCATAAGAATCAGGGACGACGGCCTCTCCAGCGTTTTTTCCAGATGGGGCGAACAGGAAAAAATCCGCTGTAAATATTGTCTGGAGGGGTTAAGCTGCCAGTTGTGTACCCAGGGGCCCTGCCGCATCAGTGAGAAAACCGGAGCGGTCAAAGGTGTCTGCGGAATCGGGCCGGACGCGATGGCAATGCGGAACCTGCTGATGCGCAATATTATGGGCGCGGCAACCTACGCACACCATGCCTATGAGGCGTTCCGGACGCTCAAAGCCACCGGCGAGGGCAAAACGCCGTTTCAGATCACCGACGTGGACAAGCTGAAAACCATGTGCCGGAAAGTCGGGATTGACGTCGATCAGGAAGTCAGTCGGCTGGCGGTTCAGCTGGCGGAGCTGTTCGACGCGGAATTAAGCGTCGGTCCGGATCAGGACAGTATCATGGTAAAGGCTTTTGCGCCCAGGAAACGGGTCCCGGTCTGGAAGGAGCTGCATATCTATCCGTCGGGTGTGCAGCACGAGGTGGAACTCTGCATCGCAAGCTGCCTGACAAACGTGGATGGAGACTATGTCTCGCTGGCGAAAAAAGCGCTGCGGCTTGGCCTGTCGACCATTTACACCGCGCAGATCGGACTGGAGATGACACAGGATATCCTGTTCGGCACACCGATGCCGCATGAAGTGAATGTCGACCTTGGCATTATGGACCCGGACTATGTGAATATCGCTTTCAACGGGCACCAGCCGTGGATCGGCGTAGCGACGCTGCAGAAAGCAAAACAGGCGGACTACCAAGAGATGGCAAAAAAGGCCGGTGCGAAAGGAATTCATATCGTCGGCTCGATTGAAACGGGGCAGGAGCTGCTTCAGAGATGCAAAGTGGACGGCGTGTTTGTGGGCCTGATGGGCAACTGGCTGGCGATCGAACCGTTCCTGGCGACCGGCACCGTGGATGCCCTCGTCATGGAAGAAAACTGCTCACCGCCCGCCATCGACCAGTATGCGGAAAAATATCAGGTTGCGCTTGTGAGTGTGAGCACGATTATCGGCGTGCCGGGCACGCAGCACGCCATGCCCTATTATCCGGCGAAAGCGGACGAGATGGCGGAGGAATGCATCCGCATAGCCATCGAGAACTTCAAAAAACGACACGGATACGTTACCCCGATGGTTCCCAAGAGGACGCAGAAGGCAATTGCGGGATTTTCCACCGAGGCGGTTTTAGGCGCCATCGGCAACGACCTGAACACGCTGGTTGACGTGATCGCCAGAGGCGGGATAAAAGGCATTGTGGCTTTGGCGAACTGTGCAACTCTGCGCAACGGGCCGCAGGACTGGAACACCGTCAATCTGACCTATGAACTGATAAAAAGAGATATCCTCGTGGTGGCAGGGGGATGCGGCAATCACGGCCTGGAGGTTGCGGGGCTCTGCAGCCCGGAAGCGGTTGAACTTGCCGGGGACGGACTGAAAGGCGTTTGCAGGGCGTTGGGGATTCCCCCGGTGCTGAGCTTCGGCACCTGCACGGACACGGGACGCATCTCCATGCTGGTCACCGCGCTTGCGGATTATCTGGAGGTCGATATCCCCGATCTTCCGATAGCGGTGACCGCGCCTGAGTGGATGGAGCAGAAAGCGACCATTGACGGCATCTTCGCGGTTGCCTACGGGGCGTATACCCACCTTTCCCCCACGCCGTTTATCACAGGCGCGCCGAACCTCGTAAAACTTGTCACGCAGGATGTGGAAGGCCTGACCGGCGGAAAGGTTGTCTTGGGGGACGACCCTGTTGAAGTGGCCAAAGGAATCGAAGACCACATTTTAAAAAAACGGAAAAAATTGGGTCTCAGTGAAGGGTAGTCTTTTCCTGCTTGACTTTTTTCCGGCGCTGTGCTAGACTCAAACAATCAATTGAACAAGGAGAGGGATTATGCGTCTGAAGTTCTAATAATCAGCCTGCCAGCTGCATCGGACACCCGGAAAAGGGGGGTCTTTTGTCGTGCAACGAAAGCGGTCGATTATCAGAGCAAAGGCCAGTGGCTTTACAGCGCTGTATCTCTTTCTGCTCACTGTCGCCATGCTTTTGCGCGGGCAAAGACCTGAACCGGTTTTTGTCCGCGTTTTTTGTTTTGTAATCCGCGGCAGTTGCGTGCTGCGTGATTCCAAACGGGTTCTGAAAGGAGGATGGGCACGATGCGTTTTTTTCAAATACCATGGGATAGAAAGCTGCGTAAACAACCAAACTAGGTACATCCAATAAAAAGGTGTGCCTTGCCAACAAACAAACCGAGGGCATTTGCCCGCTGTTTGTCACTTAGGAGGAGCACCGCTTGAATGATTCGAAAAATTGGAAAAAGACATTTGCCATTATTTATATTGGCCAGGCATTTTCGCTGATTGGATCGGGCGCGGTCCAGTTTTCGATTATCTGGTGGCTGACCGTGAAAACCGATTCGGCGATTGTGCTGACGATCGCATCCATTGTCGGGCTGCTGCCGCAGGCGCTGATTGGCCCGTTTGCGGGCGTATGGGTGGACCGGTACGACCGGAAAACAATTATGATCGTCGCCGACGGGGTGGTTGCGCTGTCCAGTGGCGCGCTTGCCGCCGCGTTTTTGTTTGGGGACCCGCCGCTTTGGTTTTTCTATCTGGTTGCATTTATCCGCGCGTTGGGCAGCACTTTTCACGCGCCTGCCATGCAGGCAAGTATCCCGCTGCTGGTCCCCCGGGAAAAACTGACGCAGGCGGGCGGCTGGGGGCAGCTGGTCAACTCCGCAAGCTTTATGGCAGGGCCTGTTATTGGCGCGGCGCTGATGGGGACCCTGCCCCTGCACAGCATCATGTTCGTCGATATTCTTGGCGCGGCATTCGCCATTTCCGCTTTGCTTCTGGTCAAATTTCCCAAGGCGCCGGCTCAGGCCGTAAAGCTGCACCTGTTTGAGGACCTGAAACAGGGGCTCCATGCGATGCGTTCCAACAGGCCGTTGATGGCGGTGACGATTCCCGTGCTGGTGGCCTGCGTCGTCTACATGCCGCTGGGGTCGCTGCTGCCGCTTTTGATCCGCACCCATTACAGCGGCACCGCATGGCACAGCGGCGTGAGCGAATTCCTGTTTGCGGCGGGGATGGCGGCGTCGGCGTCGGCCATTGGCATCTGGGGCGGGATGAAACGGCAGTTTCTGATGATCTCCATCGGCCTTTCCGCGCTGGGCCTGTGCGCCGCGCTTTCGGGAATGCTGCCCGGTTCCTGGTTTGCTGCTTTTGCGGCGGCTTCTTTTGTCATGGGCGGGACCGGCACCTTCTTCAACGTGCCCTACACCGCTTATATTCAGCGTACGGTGCCGCCGGAATCCTTGGGAAAGGTGTTTTCGCTGGTCGTGAGCGCCATGAGCCTTGCTTCGCCTGTCGGCCTGATGCTGGCCGGACCGGTATCGGAAGCCGTGGGGATCACCACCTGGTTTATCTGCTCCGGCATTCTGATGATTCTGACCGGTATGATCTGCTATTTTGTCACCCGGCAATATGACCACCCTGCCGGGGACCCGCCGCCGGATCAATAAAATTTCGCGGCAATTTTTGCGGATTCGCTGTATTTTCTGCATGAAGCAGGGAAAAGCGCACAAAATAAGAGCAATGCGGCAATCTCTTTGCGCAGGGCCGCAGGAGGGGGCAGATCATCCGGAAGCGCCACTGATAAATTGGGCTGCATGACTTGTCAACCTTTTGGAAATGGAGTATAATAAATCCAATTCTAGTTCTATATAAAAATCTACCGGATACAGGAGGAAGCAGCAGATGGGAAGAGGCACCTTTATTTCAATCATTGCTTTGTTGATTGCAATTGCAGGGGCAATTGTAGCCTTTGCGGCCTATTTTAAATATCGGAACTTTGTGCTTTGTGACGACATGGACGATGATATGGAGGACGATGATCTGTCGGATATCGATTATTACTCCACTTCGGTCCCGGACAACACCGAAGAGGAAGAAGCCGAAGAAGAAAACCAACCCTCTGAAGACACCCAAACCGATAAAACCATGGAAGAATAGCGCAGGAATTTTAATCAGAAAACCCTCCCGCCATTGGCGGGAGGGTTTTGCTTTGCCTATTTGCCGATGCGGGCGTTCCCGGTTTCAATGGCTTCATCGGCGACCGCTTTTGCCACTGTGTCCGCGACGCTTTTGTCCAAAGCGGACGGCAGGATATAATCGGCGGAAAGCTGTTCGGGCGTCACGAGCGCGGCCAGCGCACAGGCGGCGCGCCGTTTCATGCCTTCGGTGATTTCCCGGGCGCGTACGGAAAGCGCCCCTTTGAAAATCCCGGGGAAGACCAGCACGTTGTTGATCTGGTTGGGATAGTCCGAACGGCCTGTGCCCACGACCGCCGCACCGCCCGCTTTTGCCTGTTCCGGCATGATCTCGGGTACGGGATTCGCCATGGCAAACACAATGCCTCTGTTCATCGTGGAAACCATCTCCGACGTCACCAGATTCGGGCGGGAGACGCCCACGAAAGCGTCGGCGCCTTTCATGGCGTCCGCCAGGGTTCCGTGCTCACGATCCAGGTTGCTGATATGGGAAATCTGCTCCTGACCGGCATTGAGCCCGCTGTCACCCTCGCAGATAATACCGCCGATGTCGCACATGACCACATTGCCGAATCCCATCGAAATCAGCAGGTTGCCGATGGCGATGCCCGCGGCGCCAGCGCCGTTGATGACGATTTTCATGCTTCCCATCGTTTTCCCGGTCACCTTTGCCGCGTTGAGCAGCGCGGCCGCCACCACAATGGCGGTACCGTGCTGGTCGTCATGGAACACGGGGATATCACAGAGCTCCTTGAGCCGCCGCTCCACCTCGAAGCAGCGTGGGGCGGCAATGTCCTCCAGATTGATGCCGCCAAAACTTTTGGAGATCAGCGCGATGGTTTCCACCAGCTTGTCCACGTCCTTGGTGTCCACACAGATGGGGAACGCGTCAACGCCCGCAAACTCTTTAAACAGCACGCATTTGCCCTCCATCACCGGCATCCCGGCGGCGGGGCCGATATCGCCCAGCCCCAGCACGGCGGAGCCGTCGGTAATGACAGCCACCAGATTGCTGCGGCGGGTCAGTTCAAAGGATTTTTCATAGTCTTTCGCAATTTCACGGCACGGTTCGGCCACGCCCGGGGTGTATGCGAGCGACAAGTCCTCCCGTGTTTTAATCGGGATGCGGGAGATTACTTCAAGCTTTCCGCGCAGCCGTTCATGAAGTTTCAAAGATTCCTGGTTAATATCCACAATGGTCCTTCCTTTCAAGTAGTCCCTATACCATCTGTTCCGGATGGAACACCTCGTCAAACCGTTCGGCGGTGAGGAAGCCGAGCCGCACGCAGGCTTCCCTGAGCGAGATATTTTCGGCATAAGCTTTTTTTGCGGTTTTGGCGGCATTGTCATAGCCGATATAAGGGTTCAGCGCTGTTACCAGCATGAGCGAATGATGCAGGTTCGACCGCATTTTCTCCCGGTTGGCGGTAATGCCGGCGGCGCAGTGGTCATTGAACGAAACCATGGCGTCCGCAAGCAGCCGTACCGACTGGAGGAAATTATAAATGCAGACCGGCATAAACACATTCAGCTCGAAGTTGCCCTGCGAAGCGGCCATGCCGACGGCAACGTCGTTCGCCATCACCTGTACGGCAACCATCGTCATGGCCTCGCACTGGGTGGGGTTCACCTTGCCGGGCATAATGGAACTTCCCGGCTCGTTTTCCGGGATTTGGATTTCCCCAAGCCCGCAGCGCGGCCCGCTGGCCAGCCAGCGGACGTCGTTGGCGATCTTCATCAGATTCGCCGCAAGCGCTTTGAGTGCGCCATGGGCAAAAACCAGATCGTCTTTGCTGGTAAGGGCGTGGAATTTGTTATCCGCCGTTACAAACGGCTTTCCGGTCAGTTCCGAAACGGCCTTTGCCACCTCTGCGCCGAATTCTTTCGGCGCGTTCAGCCCCGTCCCGACCGCCGTCCCGCCGAGCGCCAGTTCGGACAGCCCGGGGATCGCCGCCTCCAGCATGAGGCGGGTCTTTTCCAGCATGTTGCGCCATCCGCTGATTTCCTGCGCGAAGGTGACGGGCGTCGCGTCCTGCAAATGTGTGCGCCCCGTTTTGATTGCGTCCGCGTTTTCTGATTCCAGCCGCCGGAAGGTGCCGGCCAGCAGATCGATCGCAGGGAACAGCCTGTCCTCCAGTTCGATCACCGCGGCAATATGCATCGCGGTGGGAAAGGTATCGTTGGAACTCTGCGACATATTTACATGGTCGTTGGGGTGGAGCAGTTTTTCCCCGTGAAGCTCGTTGCCCCGGTTGGCAACCACTTCGTTGACGTTCATGTTCGACTGGGTGCCGCTGCCCGTCTGCCAGACGGCAAGCGGGAAGTGCGCGTCCAGCCCGCCCGCGATGAGTTCCTCGCAGACCCGGGCAATCAGCCCGCAACGCTCCGCATCCAGCTTCCCCAGCCGGTTATTGGCGATTGCCGCCGCTTTTTTGAGATAGCCAAAGGCGCGGATGATTTCCGGCGGCATCTTCTCCACGCCGATTTTAAAATTTTCAAGGCTGCGCTGGGTCTGTGCCGCCCAGTACCGGCCGGCCGGTACCCTGATTTCCCCCATCGAGTCCTTTTCAATACGGTATTCCATTTTTATGGAACCTCCCTTCCGGCATTGCGCGCCGCATGTGTCATCACATCCCGGACGATACTCCGGGATACCAATTATTAAGCATACCATAACGCGCGCGGAAAGAAAATAGCATTTTTAAGTTGCAGGTGGATTTTCCACCGCTTTTTGAAGCCTGTCCAGCGCCTCCTTGAGCGTCGCCCTCGGGCACGCGATATTCACGCGCTCAAAACCCTCTCCGCCCGCGCCGAACATTGTCCCTGTATCCAGCCAGAGCCCGGCTTTTTCCACCAGCAGCTGTTCGCGCCTCCGGTCATCCAGCCCCAGTCCGCGGCAGTCCAGCCAGACCAGATAGGTGCCTTCCGGTTCCACCAGCCGGATCTGCGGGATTCGGGTCTGAAGAAACTGCCGGACACAGTCCAGATTTCCGGCGAGATAGGCACGGAGCTGGTCAAGCCACTCCTGCCCATAGGCGTAGGCCGCGCGGCAGGCAACCAGCCCCATGACGTTCGGCTGGCTGTATCCCGCTTTTCCGATTTCGTGCCGGAACCGCGCGCGGAGCGCGCTGTCTGCGATCAGGATATTGGAAATCTGCAGCCCCGCGAGATTAAAGGTTTTGCTGGGGGCGGTGCAGGTGACGGTTATGTCAGAGAATGCGGGCTTCAGCCCCGCGAATACCAGATGGCGGCGGCCCGGATAAACGAAGTCGGCGTGGATCTCGTCCGAGACCACGATAACGCCATGTTTGACACAGATATCCCCCATGGCGGTCAGTTCTTCTTCGGTCCAGACGCGCCCGACCGGATTGTGCGGGCTGCACAGGATAAACAGCCTGACCTGATTCCGCACGATCTTTTCCTCAAAATTGCGCAGATCAATGGTATACTTCCCGTCCGCGTAGACCAGCTGGTTCACCACCAGTTTGCGATTGTTGGAAACAATCGACTCCGTGAACGGGTAATAAACCGGCTGCTGAATCAAAACAGCGTCCTGTTCCTTTGTGAACGCACGGATGGCGGCGCAGAGCGCGAACACCACGCTGGGAGTTTTGACAAGCCATTCCGGGCGGATTTCCCAGCCAAAGTTTTGCCGGTACCAGCCGCTGAGCGCCGCAAAATAGTCCTCGCGTCCCTCGCTGTAGCCAAAAATCCCGTGGCGGCTCTTTTCGGTCAGCGCTTCGATCACGGCGGGCGGGGCGGGGAAATCCATGTCAGCCACCCAAAGCGGCAGAATATCACGCGGCTTGCCGCGTTTTTCCGCAAAGTCGTATTTCAGGGAATCGGTGTTTCTGCGGTCTGTCAGCCGGTCGAACGGATACTGCATCATGCATCCCTCCCCAGCGCCTGGTCCAGATCGGCAATCAGGTCGTCCGCGCATTCCAGGCCGACCGAAAGCCGGAGCAGCCGTTCATTGATCCCCTTTGCCTCCCGCTCTTCCACGGGGACATCGGCATGGGTCTGCAGCATCGGGTAGGTGATCAGACTTTCCACGCCCCCGAGGCTTTCCGCGTATTGAATCAGCGAGACATGCTCCAGCAGGCGGCGGGCGGTTTCGCCGCCGTCCACCTCAAAAGAGATCATCGCGCCGAAACCGGACGCCTGCCGTCTGGAAATTTCATAATCGGGATGGGAGGGGAGCCCCGCGTAATGCACCGCACGGATGGATTTCTGCGCGCGGAGCCATCCCGCGATCTTCAACGCGCTTTGCTGCTGCCGCTCCATACGGACGGACAGCGTCTTGATCCCGCGGATGAGCAGCCAGCTGTCAAACGGGGACAGACACGCCCCGGTGGTCTTATAGATATAGCGCAGACGCTCCGAAAGGGCGGTGTCCTTCGCAACCAGGAAACCCGCGAGCGTGTCGTTGTGGCCGCCCAGATATTTTGTGCCGCTGTGCACCACAAGGTCGGCGCCCAGTGAGAGCGGCTTTTGAAAGTAGGGCGTCAGAAAGGTGTTGTCCACAATCAGCAAAAGATCGTGGGCGCGGCAGACCGACGACACCGCGGCAATATCGGTCACCTGCATCATCGGGTTGGACGGGGTCTCAACCAGCACCGCCTTTGTCTGCGGGCGGATGTGCGAAGCGATCAGGGAACAGTCCGAAGTATTCACGAGGTCGACGGCAATCCCGTTTTTCCTGGAAATGCTGTGGAGCAGGCGGTGGGACCCGCCGTACAGGTCGTCCGAAGCGATGATATGGTCGCCCGGCGCGAACAGCTCCATCAAAGCCGCGACGGCCGCCATTCCGGAGGAAAAGGCCATGGCGTCAGCGCCGCCTTCCAGTTTGGCGACAGTCGTTTCCAGATGTTCCCGCGTCGGGTTTTGCAGACGGGAATAGTCGTAACCGGTGCTTTGCCCCACCGCCGGGTGGGCAAACGTGGCAGACTGGTAAATAGGGACGCTGACAGCGCCCGAAGTATCACAGCAAAAGTCGCCGCCGTGAATGCAGAGGGTAGAAAAATCCATGTAAACACTCCTGTCAGATATAAAACATCGGCGCGGAATCGGACTGATATTGTTCAGCCTCCGCAACCAGATCCTCAAGCGTAATTTTTTCCAAGGCAGTTTTGATGGCATGATCCAATACGTCAAACGCAGACGACCGTATGGCGGCCTCGATTGCCGGGGCTTTCTCGGGGACGGTATCCTCGGCTTTTTCAAATAACGAGAGCTCCACGGCGGAAAGCACGTCCAATACAGTAATCTGCCTGGGCATTCGCGCAAGCTGGTACCCGCCCTGCGCGCCTTTGACAGAGGTGACAATTCTGCTCCGCTTCAAAAGCGAGAAGACCTGCTCCAAATAGATCTTGGAGATGCCCAAATATTCTGAAATGCGTATAACGGTTATCGGTTCACCAGCAGCATAATTCTGCGCCATATGGATGACAGCGGCAAGCGCGTAACGGCCTTTTGCAGAAACTCTCATGATACAACCTCATTTCATACTTTTATACTATGTATTAAATAGTATGCGATAATGAACAACTTGTCAATAGCATACCCGTTTCGCATCTTGAATTTGCGGCTCAATTAAAGTACAATATAAATGTTATGGAAACGGAGGAAACTGCCATGAAAATATCCACACGGGGCCGCTACGCGCTTAGACTGATGCTGACTCTGGCAATGAGTGAAACAGATCAGTGTGTGACGATCAAGAGTATTTCCGAACAGCAGGAGATATCGGGAAAATATCTGGAGCAGATTATTTCTGTTTTAAACCGCGCGGGATATGTAAAAAGTGTGCGGGGCGCGCAGGGCGGTTATAAGCTTGTGCGTCCGGCGCAGGAATATACCGTGGGGATGATTCTCCGCCTGATCGAGGGAAGCCTTGTCCCTGTGGCATGCATGGAAACGGAACCGAACGCGTGCCCGCGCAGCCGGCGGTGTGTGACGCTCGATGTTTGGAAGCAGCTGAATGAGGCGATCAACGGTGTTGTCGACCATATCACGCTTGCCGACCTTGTCGAAAAACAAAAGCAAAAATTTGCCGCGGAGGAAACCGGAAGCGTGATGGAAGAACCCATCGGAATATAGCAGGAGCCGCAGCCATTTGGCTGCGGCTCTGTCCTTTTATTCAGGTATGTCGAGGCACTGACCGCGAACAAGCCCTATCTGATCATAATAAGTCCGCGCCTGTTTTTGGTCAGGCGCCCGGCGCCAGGGAACCCGGCCGGCGGAATCGGAGCCCGGCCCATAGTTCCGATATTCGGCAAAGACGGCGGTTTCTTCATTTGCCGGGTTTTCCCAGCTGTCCCAGCCGGACGGCGCGATATGCCGGCCAAGTCCGCATTCCAGAAACGCCGCCTTTCCATATTCCCTCCAGGGGCGCCCCAAAAAGACGGTTGCCGGTCCGCAGCCTTCGGACAACAGGCGGCAGCGGTAAAACAGAAATCCGAATGGCTGCCTTTGCGGTGTGCAGGGGGCGGCGATATAGCCGTTTACCGCCCCATTGCGGCTGAGGGAAACCAGTTCGCAGCTTTCGAATACGGCCTGTGCTCCGCCGAAGATGAAATCCACGTCGCCCTCGATGCGGCAGCCCAGATAATATTGCGTGCTCGGTTCCCGGGGCGCGTTTTCGCGCGGCCCGATGAAGGAACCGGGGATATGCGGTTCTATGGGTAATGGCGCGGCAAACAGCGTATCCTGCCTTCCCAGAAGCCGGACATTGCAAAAATACGCGAAACGGGCATCCACATAGGCGGCGATTGCCTGCCCCACAGTCCTTCCGTCCCCCGCGGTGTTTTCAATCGTCAGGTTTTCTGCCCGTACCCTGCCGCCGCCGAAAAAGGCGGTATAACTGCGGAAGGTGCCCAAAGGCCGCCCGTCAGGATGCCTGTGATAAGCACCGTCGCCCCAGGAAAGGACGGTATTTTCCGCATTTTCCCCAATCAGGGCGATATCCGCCTTGTCGCAGGCCAGCTTTTCACGATAGGTTCCCGGCCGGATGTAAATTACGGACGGTTCCTCATATGGAATTTCCGTGACAGCTTCGCCGATCGTCCGAAAGCTGCCGCTACCGTCTTTCGCGACTGTCAGCTTCATGGAATCCCTCCGGAAGGTGTTTTGGACGGTTCTTCCTGCGCGCGCAGGATCTCTGAATAGGCCATAAACAGGGGCGCCAGGCCCTTTCCTTCATTTCCCACCACCGGTTCGCTCAGGTAATAGGCGAGGGAACCGTCCCGTTTTTGCACTCCGCCCAGACCGGCTACAAGGCAGATGCCGCCGAGCGTCAGCTCGCCGCTGCCGTCCCGCCGCAGATAGCGGTCGATCGTTCCGTAAAACGCGCGTTCCCCGTAAACCCGGTAGCGGCGGGGCAGAAGCTCCAGACGCGCCGCCTTCAGGATGCCGTATGAGATGAGAAGCGTACCGCTGGTTTCGGGATAATTGCGGGGCTCATCCGGCCGGTCGACCACCTGATAGAACATCCCGCAGTCCTGCTGATAGGGGAGAAGCGCGTCAACCAGTTCTTTGAGCATCGCGGAGAGCTGGCGGTATTCGTAATAAAGCTGTTCGTCCATTTTTTCCAGCGTGTCGGTGAGCGCACAGGTGAGCCATCCGATTGCGCGCAGCCAGAAGTTTTGCGAACAGCCGGTTTTGGGGTCGGACCAGTACATGGCGCGGGACTCGTCATAGCCGTGATAATACAGCCCCGTTTTATCATCCCGCAGATGCCGACGCACCCGCAAAAACTGCTGCGCAATGTCCAGACAGCAGCGCATACCGTGGCGGCGGGTTTCGTACTCCATATAGAACGGCTGCGCCATGTAAAGTCCGTCCAGCCAGACCTGGTTGGGGTAGATCTTTTTATGCCAGAAGCTGCCTTCGTTTGTCCGGGGCTGATGCCCGATCTGGCGATAGACGGTTTCAATCCCCGCGCGGTAGCGGTCTTTTCCGGTCAGGTCGCACAGGGTAATCAGGTTTCTGGCGGGGTTGATGTTGTCAAGATTGTAATCTTCTTCCCGATAGGTTTGAATCGACCCATCCTCCCGCACAAACCACCCCATGAATTCGTCCGCAAACCGGAGATAGCTTTTCTTTCCGGTGATGCGGTAAAATTCCAGAACGGCGTAGATCATGCAGCCGTCCACATAGTTCCATCTGTTGGGCTTTCCGGAGCGGATTTTTTCCAGGTTCCAGGCGGGGTTCTGCGCGTCGCTTTTTAAAAGCAGGCTGTCAAGGAACGGCAGCAGGCAGCCTGCGTCCGGTTTTTGCATTTTCACAGGCTACTCCTCCTCGTCAAGCTGCCCGATGGCGTCCGTAATCAGGCGGCGTCCTTCGTAGCCTTCGATTTTTACCCGCTTGAGGCGGAGTTGTTTCACATTGCAGGCAAAGAGCCCCATCTTTTCCGTCATCTCAATCCGGTCCATCATTGCGGGGAATCCCTTTTGTGCGTCGGGCCGGAAGGAAATGCGGATATTTTCAAGTTCCACGCAGGCAATCGGCATCTCGGGGAGCCCGTAAAAAAAAGCTCCCGCCACGCTGCAGTTCACGCAGGTCACGTCCCGGCAGAGCAGTCTGCCGACACGGGGCGTCTCATCGCCGACCGGCATGGCGGATTTCTCCCAGACATATTTCGAATGCCCGTCGGGGTCGCAGAAATAGAACATGTTGATTACAAACGGGGTCAATACCCCGTCCATATGGACATTTTCAAACAGGATATTGTCCAGCACACAGCTGCTTCCGCGGCCGCGCCTGGTCTTGATGCGCATTCCCCGGTCGGTGTTGTTCAGCAGGCACTGGCTCACCCGGACGTCCCGCACACCTGCCGATACTTCGCTGCCGATGACCACCCCGCCGTGTCCGCGTTCCAGCAGGCAGTTCCGCACGATGATTCCGGCGGACGGCATTTTTTGCGTTTCCCCCATAAACCGCTTGCCGGATTTGATCGCGATGCAGTCGTCCCCCACAGAAATGCGCATGCCGATCATCTGCACATCCTCGCAGGATTCCGGGTCGATCCCGTCGGTATTGGGCGAAAGCTCATAATTTAGTATGGAACTGTCCAGCAGACGGATCTGCCTGCTGAAATACGGGTGGATGGTCCAGGCGTAGGAATTGCGGAAAGTGACCCCCTGCACCCGGATGTTGCGGCAGCGGCATAAAAACAGGACGCGCGGGCGCCACGCGCCGCGTTTGATTTTAGCCTGTACCCACCAGTCCCCGTTTTGGGCGTTCGCGTCTATCGTTCCCTGCCCGGTAATGTTCACATCGTTTACTTCTATTCCTGTCAATAGGCTGGCATAGGAGGTCAGGGGGTTCCCTTCCCATGTACCCAGATAATATTCGTCGTTTTCATTGGCGGAAAGGGTTACGCCGGGCAGCAGCGGATAGTTCTCGCGGCCTGTCTCGCCCAGCAGGACAGCGCCTTCCTCCAGATACAGCGTAATGCCGCTTTTCAGAAAAAGCGGCCCGGTCAGGAAAACGCCCCGCGGGAAATAAACCGTCCCGCCCGCCGGGCAGCTGAGGATTGCGGCCTGGACAGCCGCGGTTGACGGGGTCACCCCGTCGCCGGCCGCTCCGAACCGCCGCACATCCAGAAGGATTGATTCATCAGGCGTGCAAAAGTTGTATTCCCGCCGTTCCCCGCCGGAGGTAAGCAAGACGGTGTAGCCGGTGCCGGGCAGCAGATGATAGAGCGAAAAAACATTCTCTGTCCGGTTTGAAATAACCGGTTCCCCGTTCAGGTAAACGCAATAGGGCTCGGCCGTCCGATAAATTTCGTGATTGTCCAGTTCGAAGGTCGCGCTTCTGACAAAAAGTTCCAAAAGATGAAAATCCATATTCGATACACCAATTCATAAAATTTCTGATTTTTTCTGTTTTCAAAAGCCGATTTATGCTACACTAAGAAAAAAGCGGGATGCGGGAGGTCTGCGGCATGGTGAAAGAATTCGTTTTTTCTCCGCACTGCGATTTTTTCATTGATAAGGCGCACCGGGAGTCCGGCTACGATATGCGCACCTTTCATCTGCATAAAAAATATGAAATCTACTATCAGCAGGAGGGCTGCCGCAAATATTTCATCAATGACGCGGTTTATCTGGTCAATGCGGGGAACGTCGTCATCCTCGGCAGAGACGAGGTGCATAAAACCAGCTCGGTTGACAATACGCCGTACACCCGTTATGTGCTGAATTTCAACAGCGAGTACATAGAGGACGTGGCGAAATCGCTGGGAAACGTGGATCTGCTTTCCTTCTTCGACGAAGGCATCAAGGTGCTCACCGTTTCGATGAAGATGCAGGGCATGGTGCAAAGCCTGCTCACGCGGCTGATGGAGGCGAGAACCAGCCCGGAAGGGGACGCCGAGCCGTTTTGCCGGGTGCTGCTTGTGGAACTGCTGTTCTATCTCAAAGGCTGTGTGGCCGAGCAGAAAAGCAGGCGGGAAAACGCCCCCATTCTCAGCAATAAGACGATTGACAGAATTTCCAGTTACATTGCCCAGAACTATCAAAGCAGCCTGACGCTGCCGGAAATTGCGGCGCGCTTTTATATCAGCCCGTTTTATTTGAGCCGGCTGTTTAAGAAAACCACGAACCTGACGCTTGTGGAATACATCAACAGCGTGCGCATCCGCGCGGCAAGGGACCTGCTGGAAACCACCCGCCTGCGCGTTTCCGCCATTGCGGAACAGACCGGCTTTTCCACGACGGCGCATTTCAGCCGCATTTTCAAAGAGGGCACCGGGGTCTCTCCTCAGAAATACCGCAAGTTTTACCATCTTGAATAATGTTTGAGAAAGCCCCGCTTCCGGCGGGGTTGTTTTTTATCCGAATCCGTGCATAAGCGGCAATCTACCCTTTGACGCTGCCGGTGGTGATGCCGTCAATGAACTGGCTCTGCGCGCACATAAATACGACAATCGACGGAATCAGGCTGACAATCGACATCGCGATGATGCGGTTTTCATCGTATCCCGCGCCCGTTGCGTCCATCGACATGCGAAGGGCAATCGTGATCGGATATTTTTCAACACTCGAAATAAAAATCAGGGGCCCCATAAAGTCGTTCATCGTCCACATGAACGAAAACAGCGCAATGGAGGTGATTGCGGGTTTGATGACCGGCACCAGGATTCGGATGAGCGTCATAAAACGCCCGCAGCCATCAATCCTTGCCGCTTCGTCCAGTTCTTTTGGAATCCCCCGGAAAAACTGGATGAGCATGAATACAAACAGCGCGTCGGTCGCAAACAGCGCGGGCAGCGTCAGCGGCGCGTAGGTATCCAGCAGATGGAACCAGTTCCACATCAGATAGCTCGGAATGCGCAGGATGATGTTTGGCAGGAGCAGCGTCCCGATCAAAAGCGCAAAAAGCTGCTTTTTAAGCGGAAACTCAAAGCGCGCGAAGCCGTAGGCGGTGAGCGTCACCGAAATAACGGTAAAAACAACGCGGGGGATGACAATTTTAAACGTGTTTACGAAATAATGCCCCATGGTATACTGGGAACCGGTTTTCCAGCCGTCCAGGTAGGGCTGGAGGCTGAACGACTTGGGCATGAACCAGATGGAAGAGTGGATTTCGGCGTTATTCTTAAACGATGCGCCGAACAGCCATACCATCGGGTAGAGCATGACAATTGCCACGATAATCAACAATATGTATAATACGACAGATTTTATCCGCTTTCGCGCCAAAGTACGCGCGTTATATTCGGTATTACGCATCTTTCTCGCCGGCCCCCTTTCCGTCGTCGCTATAAAATACCCAGTATTTTGAGCCTTTGAAAGCGAATGCCGTGAATATCATGATAATGATAAACAGAATCCAGGACATTGCCGCCGCGTATCCCATTTTGTAATATTTAAAGGTGTTTTCATAAATCAGGATCGGCAGCAGGTAGGTGCCTTTCTGCGGGCCGCCTTTCGTGATCAGGTAAGGCGCGTTGAATTCCTGGAACGCGTGGATTAACTGCATGACAAAGTTAAAAAAGATCGTGGGGCTGAGTAGCGGAATGGTGATGCGGAAGAACTGCCTGAATTTGGTGCACCCGTCCACCGCCGCCGCCTCATAAACGTCCTGCGGAAGGCTTTTGAGCGCCGCTAGGAAGATGACCATGGTGGACCCGAATTCCCAGACGCGCAGCAGCACAATGGTGAGCAGCGCGGGGAACTGCTCGCCAAACCAGCCGACCGAAGGCATCCCGAGCAGGTTCAGCACCTGATTGACGAGGCCGTTTGTCTGGAATATAAATTTCCACAGGACGGCGATGGCCACATTGGACCCCAAAATGGAAGGGACATAATAAGCGGTGCGAAAGAAATTGATACCGCGCAGTTTCATATTGAGGATCATAGCCACAAACAGGGAAAACGCCAGCTTGAGCGGCACCTCCCAGATCACATACTGAAAGGTGACGGAGAGCGCTTTCCGGAAAACGGGATCCTTGAACATGCGCACATAGTTATCAAGCCCGATAAATTTTGGCGCGGAAACGAGATCGTATTTCGTAAAGCTCAGATAAAATGAGGCCAGAATGGGATAGAGTGTAAAAACCAGAAACCCGATCAGCCACGGCGTGATATACAGCAGGCCATGATAGCGGCTTTCACCGAGCCTGCTTCTGTGTTTGCCGGATTTTTTGACAGGCGGCCTCCCGAGGACAGGTTTTGCGGCAGTTGCTTGAGACATAGTCAACCTCCTTGAGTAGCGCGGTATCGTTGCTGAAACCAATACGGGTGTGCCCGGGGACACACCCGTAGGATCATTTCGCCCTGTATGTCAGGCTGTCAGTTCGGAAAGGATGCCGGTAACGGAATCAAACATGGTCTGGGCGGCTTCCTGCGAGGTCGCCGTGCCGTAGGAAACGGATTCCACCGCAGTTTTGTAGGCCTCTTTCATCTCAGCGTTCTCCATGTAGGGGCTTACGATGCAGGGGCTGCAGTTCATAATCTGCTCTGTTCCGAGATACGCAAGGTCATTTTCCAGATCGACACTGGCTCTGAGCGCTTCCATTGCGGATTTGCTGGAGGGGATGCCGCGGGAAGTCCCGAGAATGACAGAGGCTTCGGGGTCGTTGAGCAGATAGTCGAGGAACAGCGCGGATTCCTTTGGATGGGCGGTTTTTGCGCTGATTGCGAACAGCAGCGACGGTTTCATGAACCACCCCGTCATTTTCGCTCCGTCAATGACAGGGAGGTCGCCAAGCACAAGTTCGTCAGCGGGGACTTTTTCTGTAAGTACCTTGGCAAATTTGCCAATAGAGGAGCCCCACTCCAGGACGCCCGCCACGTTGCCCGAGATGAAAGGATCGGTCTGGTAAAGCGCGGTTTCACCGGCATCGTTCATGCGGGTCTGCTGAGTACGGATAGCTTTGGACTGCTCAAGGCTCATGTAGAAGTCAAGCGCGTCCCCGATTTCGTCCACGGTGAACCCGAGCTTGCTGTCGTCGGTGATAAACTGTTTGCCGGTTTTCTGCTGCTCATAGACACAGGCCGCATACCAGGCAGGAAAGCCGGACCCGGTGTCAAGGTCGAACGGGTACATGGTTTCACCCGCGGCCTGGAACTTTGCGCCCGCGGCTTTCAGATCGTCCCAGGTTTTGGGGATTTCCACACCGAGCCTGTCATAAGTGGATTTGTTGTAGTAGAGGCTGCGGCCTGTGACAGAAACCGGAATGGCATTCAGGATGCCGTTGCTGTAACCGAATTTCAAAACGGACTCGTCCCAGTTGGAAAGATCAATTTCCGGCGCGGATTTCAGGTCGAGGAAGCCTTTCCCGTCGGGAGAGAGGTTTGCGATCCAGTCGTAATTGACCTGAAGCACATCAGCCGCCGTGCCGCCCGCGAACTGGGTGTTGACCTTTTCCGTATGCCCGTCCCAGCCGCCGTATTCAGGTTCAACGGTGATATAATCATATTTCTTTTGGAAAGCTTCGATGGCCTTGAGGGTTGCCTCGTGCCGGTCGTCGCCGCCCCACCACTGGACACGGATCGTTACCGGTTCCTGAACGGCCTCCGAAGCTTCTGCCGCCGGGGACTCGGGAGCCTGGGACGAGGCCGGGCCTTCGGGCGCCGCGTTGCCCCCGCAACCGGCAAAGGAACCCAACGCCAACACTGCTGCCAAACTGATTGCGATCATCTTCTTCATGATTTCTCCTCCATTACTACATTTATCAGATTGGGTTTATTGTTTTTCCTTGTTCCCATTCTAACAGAAGCGGGGATCAATAACACAGTATTTTTTGGCT
This sequence comes from Bacillota bacterium, assembly GCA_023394255.1. GTDB lineage: Bacteria > Bacillota > Clostridia > Oscillospirales > Ruminococcaceae > Anaerotruncus. The sequence continues at coordinate 19,770 of JAEXAZ010000067.1, forward strand.
GTCCTTTCCGAAATCGTGCATATTTTGCTCTATTTTTTTTCAATGAATAAAAAATATCCACTGTAAATAAATAAAGTGTTCAAATATTTTAGCAAAAATATATAAAAAATTCTACAAAAAACTGCTGTTGTGAAGAAAACAGCAGTAAAGAGCAAATGCAAAATATGTCTGATGAGTATTTAAGCCGCCTTTCCGGTATTCCGGATTTTTGATATGGCCAGAAGAAAACCGACCATCACCAGTGTGGTAAGGCCGTCCGCCGCGGCCTGGGCGTAATAGATACCCGTCGTATTCCATATCCGTTCAAACAGAAAGAGGATGGGCAGATATACAATGCCCTGCCTGCCAATACTGAACAGGAAGCCCGCGCGGCTGTACTTGATACAGAGCAGATATACCGTAGCCATCGCCTGGAATCCATACGTAAAAAACAGGACGCTTGCCGCGATCAGAGCCTGTACGCCGATGGAGACGACAGCGCCGTCCCGCGAAAAGGCCCGCACAATCGGTTCCGCGAGCAGGATCTGCCCCAGAGAGATGACGGCTCCGCCGCACAGCCCCCACAGATATGCTTTTTTGGTTGCTTCGTGGATGCGCTGCCAGTATCCCGCTCCATAGTTATACGAAATGAAGGTCTGATACCCGCGTGAAAACCCTGTGATGGCGAAGGTCGTCATGCCGACAACGCGGTTCGCTATCCCCAGCGCGGCGACCACATGGTCCCCATATGGCGCTGCGGCGATATTGGCCGCGCCGAGCGAAAGGCTCTGGAACAGGTTGATCGCGAACAGGGGGACGCCAATCTTCAGAATGGGGGAAACGATCCAGCTGTGCAGGCGTGTGTTGCGGAAGTCCAGCTTCAGATAGCTCTTTTTCCGCAGATAATATTGGATCAGAATGGCAAATGACACAAACTGTGAGACCGCGGTTGCTACGGCAGCTCCGCGGATACCCATTCCAAGCGAAAAAATAAAGATGGGGTCCAGGATAATATTCAGGATAGAGCCTGTCAGCTGGGAGCAGGTGCTGAGTCCCACCGCGCCTTCAGCCCGCACCAGATTCATCAGACAGACCGAAGGGATGTGAAACAGGAAGGAAACAAGCAGGATGCGGGCATAGTCCAGCGCAAGCGGAAGCACCTGCTCCGACGCGCCCATGGCGGTGAGAAGGCCAGGCAGAAAAGGGAGGGTAAGCTGGGAAAGCACGCTTAAAGAGAAACAGTAAAAAATGGTCGATGCCAGAACCGTTTCCGCCTTTTCTTTTTTCCCCGCGCCCAGCAGTTCGGAAATAAAAGCGGCGCCGCCGTTTCCGAACAGCAGGCCGAGCCCCGGCACCAGCGTGACAAAAGGGTAAACGATCGAAATCGCCCCCATGGCCTCGGTACCGAGCTGCGCGACAAAATAACTATCCACAAAATTATAAAATCCGGTCATCAGCAGGCCTACAATCGTGGGAAGCCCCAGATAGAGCAGCGCCTTGCCAACCGGTCCGTTTTCCATCATCTGCAGTTTTTTGTTCATGGGTTAACTCCTTCGAATCCGTTTTTTAACGATGCGGGTAACGTCGAAAAACAGCACTCAGTCCGAGTGCTGTTTCCACTGTTCTTCCATCCGTTTCAGAAATTGACAGACAGCGGCGGCCTCTTCGTCGGTGAAGTCCTGCAATGCGTTTGCAAGGTCCCTGTCGAGACGGTCATGATAACGGCAGTGCCCATCAAAAGCAATCTGCCCCTTTGCCGACAGACGCACCACCATTCTGGTTTTATTTCCGGTATCCACCGCTTTGATCAGATATCCTTTCCGTTCCAGCTTTTTTACCATCTGCGATATGGCGCCTTTCGTCACCTGCAGTTCTCGGGCAATTTCTGAAATATAACGGCCCCTGTGACCGCCGATATAATCAATCAGATGGATTTCCGACAGGGAAAGCACATGGTCCGTCCCAAAAGAGCGGGTGAGCCGGTCATAACAATTAAACTGCTGGATTGTATCCATAAGCTGTCTGGATAGTTTCCTTACGACGTTCTTCTGTTCCATACCGTAATCGTATACCTGCTATACGTCTTTGTCAAGAGCCTCCCGCCGTGCAAAAACAGAAAGCCCGCCGCAGAAGCGGCGGGCAATGATTATTTCTGGACGCTGAAAGCCTGCTTTTTGAGGTATTTGGCGCCGATTCCGAGTTCTTCTTCAATGCGCAGCAGCTGGTTGTATTTTGCTACGCGCTCGCTTCTGCTGGGAGCGCCCGTTTTAATCTGCCCCGCGTTGAGCGCGACGGCGAGATCGGCGATCGTCGTGTCCTCGGTCTCGCCGGAGCGGTGGGAGACGACCGCGGTGTAACCGGCCTTGTGTGCCATTTTGATCGCTTCAAGCGTTTCGGAGACGGAACCGATCTGGTTGAGCTTGATCAGGATGGAGTTGCCGCAGCCCGATTCGATTCCTTTCCTGAGACGCTCCGTGTTGGTGACAAACAGGTCGTCGCCGACCAGCTGAACCTTGCCGCCAAGCTCCAAAGTGAGCTGCTTCCAGCCTTCCCAGTCCTCCTCGTCGAGCGCGTCCTCGATGGAATAGATGGGATATTTTTCACAAAGCGTTTTCCAATGGGCAATCAGTTCCGATGCGGTCATCTTTTTCTGTGCCTTCGGCAGCAGATAGCATCCGTCGCCCTTCCATTCGCTGGACGCGGCGTCAATGGCAAGCACGAAGTCGTCTCCCGGCTCGTAGCCCGCCTTTTCGACCGCCTGCAGAATCAGTTCGATTGCTTCTTCATCCGACGCCAGGTTCGGCGCGAATCCGCCTTCGTCCCCCACGGAGGTCGCAAGCCCGCGCTCCTTCAGGATGCCCGCCAGCGCGTGGAACACTTCGGTGCACCAGCGCAGGCCCTGCCGGAAGCTTTCCGCGCCCACAGGCATGATCATGAACTCCTGCACGTCCACGTTGTTTGCCGCGTGTGCGCCGCCGTTGAGGATATTCATCATCGGCACGGGAAGCGTATTGCCGTTTACGCCGCCGAGATAGCGGTACAGCGGAAGATGGAGGGCGGTGGCCGCCGCCCTCACGCAGGCGATGGATACCGCGAGGATCGCGTTTGCACCCAGGCTGGACTTGTCTTTTGTTCCGTCCTCTTCACACATGAGCCGGTCAATCGCGTAGATGTCCAGCGCGTTTACATCGCTGAGGACCTTGTTGATGCTGGTGTTGATGTTGTGGACGGCCTTGGAGACGCCTTTTCCGCCAAACCGTTTTTTATCCTTGTCGCGCAGCTCCAGCGCTTCGAAAACGCCGGTGGACGCGCCGCTTGGCGCAGCCCCGCGTCCGACGGTGCCGTCTGAGAGGTATACTTCCGCCTCCACAGTAGGATTTCCGCGGGAATCAATGATTTCCCGCCCGGTGACTTTTGTGATCGTGAGTTGTTTCATAGCCATTTCCTTTCTGTTATTGTAATAAATGATGGCTCCGGAAAATTTCCGTCGCCTGCCGGAGTTCCTCAGAAGAAGGCGCGGGCGTTTCGTACAGTTGATAAGGTTCGTTCAGTTCCGCCCATTTATACTCACCCATTTTATGGAACGGAAGCAGATCGACACGTTTGACGCAGGAAAAACCGCCGAGATAGTCCGCGAGCTTTTCAAGCAGCGGCGGGGAAAGCGTGTAGCCGGGGACGAGAACATGCCTGATCCAGACAGGCTTGCCGGCGCTCTCGCAGTATTCCAGCGTTTTCAGCGCAAGGGAATGCGCGTTTTCCGAGCCGGTCAGCTTTTCGCAGAGCCCGGGGTCATAGGACTTGATATCAAGCAGCAGCAGGTCGGACAGATCGATCACTTCCTGCGAAACCTCCAGCGGCACGCTGCCCGCCGTGTCAAGCGCCGTATGGAACCCCAGCCGCCTGCATCCCCGCAGAAGCGCGGCGGCGAACTCCGGCTGGAGCAGCGGCTCTCCGCCGGTGAGCGTGACGCCGCCGCTTTTGATGAAGTTGCGATAGGCGGCGATATCCTCCAGCAGCTCGCCCACGGTAACCTCTTTTCCGCCGCCGACAGCCCATGAATCGGGGTTGTGGCAGTAGAGGCAGCGCAGCCGGCAGCCCTGAAAAAAGACCACATAGCGGATGCCGGGACCGTCCACCGCGCCGAACGTTTCTATCGAATGGATCCTGCCGGCAACCGCGTCGTCGTTGTGCATGTTCAATCCTAAAACCTTTCGTGGAATGTTCGATGAATCACGTCAAGCTGCTGCTCCCTTGTCAGCTTGATAAAGTTGACGGCATAACCGGAGACGCGGATCGTCAGCTGCGGATAGTTTTCCGGATGTTCCATCGCGTCCAGGAGCACCTCCCGGTTGAGCACATTGACATTGATATGGTGGCCGCGCTCCGCGAAGTAGCCGTCCAGCAGCGCGGCAAGGTTTTCGACCTTCTCCTGCGCTTCCTTGCCGAGCGCGCCGGGTACAATCGAGAAGGTATAGGAGATGCCATCCTCGGAATAGTCATAGGGCAGTTTCGCGACCGATTTCATGGAAGCCACGCAGCCGTGGGTATCCCGGCCGTGCATCGGGTTGGCGCCGGGGGCAAAGGGCTCGCCCGCCTTCCGGCCGTCGGGGGTGGCGCCGGTCTTTTTGCCGTAGACCACGTTGGAGGTAATCGTCAGAATCGACATGGTCGGTTTGGATTCACGATAGGTGCGGTGCTTTTCAATCTTTTTCATAAAGTTTTTCACAACGCTGACGGCAATCTCATCCACCAGAGGGTCATTGTTTCCGAATTTGGGATAGTCGCCCTCGATTTCGAAGTCCACCGCGAGGCCGGACTCATTGCGGACGGGCCTGACTTTGGCATACTTGATGGCGGAGAGGCTGTCCACCACGACCGAAAGCCCCGCAAGGCCGCAGGCCGAAGTCCTTACAATAGTTTCGTCATGCAAGGCCATTTCAATTCGTTCGTAACAATATTTATCGTGCATATAATGGATAATATTCAGCGTGTTGATGTAGAGCTTGGACAGCCATTCGCAGACGGTGTCGAACCGCTGCATCACTTCGTCATACTCCAGATATTCGGAAGCAACCGGCGCCAGCACGGGAGCAACCTGATCTCCGTAGCGTTCGTCACGGCCGCCGTTGATTGCGTAAAGGAGCGCTTTGGCAAGGTTGGCGCGCGCACCGAAAAACTGCATCTGCTTGCCAATTCTCATGGCGGAGACGCAGCAGGCGATGCCATAGTCATCCCCGAATTTTTCCCGCATGAGATCATCGTTCTCATATTGGATGGAGGAGGTGCCGATGGAAATCTTCGCGCAGTATTCCTTGAAAGCCGTGGGCAGATGCCCGCTCCACAGGATCGTGAGGTTGGGTTCGGGCGCCGAGCCCAGGTTGACCAGCGTATGCAGGAAGCGGTAGGACATCCTGGTCACCATGTGCCTGCCGTCCAGACACATGCCGCCGATTGCCTCCGTGACCCAGGTTGGATCGCCGGAAAACAGCTCGTCATATGCGGGCGTGCGCAAAAACCGGATGATGCGCAGCTTCATGATAAAGTGATCGACCAACTCCTGAATTTCCTGTTCGGTATATCTTCCTTCCGCTAAGTCCTTTTCGGCGTAAATATCAAGGAAGGTGGAAATCCGCCCGATCGACATGGCCGCGCCATTCTGCTCCTTGACCGCCGCAAGGTACCCGAAATAAAGCCACTGGATGGCTTCTTTTGTATTCTGTGCGGGAGCAGACAGATCAATTCCGTATTTTGCGGCCATCTCCTTGAGCTCCCTGAGGGCTTTGATCTGTTCGGAAACCTCTTCCCGCAGGCGGATGGTAGGGCTGTCCATGATGTCAAACACAAGGTTTTTCTTGGCGGCCTCCTTTTCCCGCATCAGGAAATCAACGCCGTAAAGCGCGACGCGCCGGTAATCGCCGATAATCCTGCCCCGGCCGTAAGCATCGGGAAGCCCGGTGATGATGCCCGTATGACGTGCTTTTTTCATTTCATCGGTATAGGCGTCAAACACGCCGTCGTTGTGTGTCTTGCGATATTGAAAGACATTTGCGACCTGCGGGTCCATTTTCTTTCCGTAGGCGTCCAGCGAGGTATAAACCAGCCGGATGCCGCCGAATGGCATGATCGCCCGTTTGAGCGGCTCGTCGGTCTGCAGGCCGACAATCTGCTCCAGGTCCCTGTCGATATAGCCTGCGCTATGGGACGTGATGGTGGAAATCGTCTTTTCATCAATCGCATAAACGCCGCCGAGCTCACGTTCCAGTTTCATCTGTTCGCTGAGCTTTTTCCATAATTTCAATGTCCGCTCCGTCGGCGAAGCGAGAAACTCTTCCCCGCCGTCATAAGGCGCATAGTTTCTCACGATAAAATCGCGGACATTGACTTCTTCCTGCCAAACACCCTTTGCGAATTCCATAAATCCACATCCCCTTTTGCCGCGTAATTAGTATGTACGAATTTGCGGTGCAATCTGTATGCCGGGCCGCATCTGATTTGTTGCGGCCAGACGGGTTAGCTTAAACTAACCTCTCGTATACTATTATAATATACAATCCGTCCGAAGTCAATAACAAACGGGCTGTCTGCGGGGCAAGTCAAAAATGGTCCGGCAAACATATCATACAATAGCGCCATTCTCTTCTTGGACCAAACAGATAGAATCAAAAGACAGGAGGAACCTTTTATGAATAGTATTCAAACCCTTCGATCGGTTTTGTATGTCCTGACTGCAGCTTTTGGCGGGCTGGCGCTCTGGTACCGCCAGAATGCGGCCATCAGGGGCAAAGTTGCGGGCCTGATCGCGGAAGCTGAAAACAGATACAGCATACTGTCCAAATCTGGTGATATCAAATTTGAATGGGTGGCCAGCAGAATCTATCAGATGGTTCCCGCCGCGCTCCGGCTGTTTATTCCGCGGAGCCTGATGAATACCGTGATTCAGACAACGTTTGACGCGATGGAAAACTATGCGGGGCAGCAGCTTGAGCGGCTTGCCGAAAAAGAAAAAAAGGATGTGGATACGGATGCCATATGATGAGTGCAATCTGGAGCAGTCCGTCGCTTCTCTGAAAGAAGACAGCAAAGAGAATCAGACTGCCCATCGGGAACTCTATGCGAAAATTGAAAAGATCAGTCAGGATAACGCCATCGCGAATGAGCGGTATCAGCAGATATTAACGTCCATGAATGAACTCAAAGCCGATGTGAAGGAACTCAAGGAAAGACCCGGGAAAAAATGGGATTTTTTAATGAGCATCGTACTGCAGTGGGCCGTTCTTGGAATTCTGGCCGCTACGGTTATTTTAAAATAAACAAAGGAGCCTGCCGCCGGCAGGCTCCTTCGCTTTACCGGTTCTCCCATAAAATGCCGATTTTTTTTCAATTTCAGGATATAATTCGGTAACAAATCACTTTTATAATAAGAACAGTTTTGGTTGGGTCCAATAACAGGCCGCGCAACATTGCGCGGTTGTCCGGGAGGCAAATGACGGATGCTTGAGGTAAAACATCTCACAAAAACCTATGGCGGCAAGCGTGCCGTTGACGATGTCAGCTTCACGGTGGAACAGGGACAGATCCTGGGATTTCTCGGCCCCAACGGCGCGGGGAAATCCACCACAATGAATATGATCACCGGTTATCTGGCGTCCACTTCGGGAACAGCGTTGATTGACGGGCTTGACATCCTGTCCAGCCCCGTGAAAGCCAAGTCGAAAATCGGGTATCTGCCGGAACGTCCTCCGCTCTATATGGACATGACCGTCCGGGAATACCTGGCTTTTATGTATGAACTGAAAGCGGTCAGGCTGCCGAAAAAAGAGCATATTGGAGAAATCTGCAAACTGGTGCGGATTTCAGACGTTTATGACCGGCTGATCAAAAATCTTTCAAAAGGCTACCGGCAGCGAATCGGTATCGCGCAGGCGCTGTTGGGGAATCCCGGCCTGCTGATTCTTGACGAACCGACCGTCGGGCTGGACCCCAAGCAGATCATCGACATCCGCGGCCTGATTAAAACGCTCGGCCAAAAGCAGACGGTCATCCTGTCCTCCCATATTCTGCCGGAGGTGCAGGCGGTCTGCGACCGGGTGATCGTCATCAACAAGGGGCGGCTGGTCGCGGATGACACACCGGAACACCTCGAACAGGCGATGAGCGCCGAACACAGGCTCACTGTCCGTATCGCGGGACCGGAGGAGGAGCTCTTCCGGCTGCTCTCGGCGCTTCCGGGCATGCTTGAGGTGCACAGGCTGGGCGAACGCGAATCCGGCACCTACGAATTCAGCCTGGAAGCGGGGCGCGAGCAGGATATCCGGCGCGAATTATTTTTCCGGCTGGCGGAAAAAGGCTGGCCGCTGCTGGCGTCCCGCCCGGCGGGGATGAGCCTTGAAGAGGTGTTCCTGTCGCTGACTTCCGAAGGGGAACCCGAACCCGAAAAACGGACGGATGAGGAAAACAGCGAACTGCAAGAGGGAGGGGAAGCATAATGCTGGCAATTTTCAAACGGGAGATGCGCGGCTATTTCACCTCCCCGATCGGTTATGTGTATCTCGCGGTGTTCTATTTTTTCGCCGGGTTCTATTTCTTCGGTTCCACGGTGCTGCCAAACACCACCGATCTGTCCAATGTGTTTTCCAGCCTGTTTATTATTTCCCTGTTTGTTTTGCCGATTCTTACGATGCGGCTGATGAGCGAGGATTTGAAAAATAAAACCGACCAGGCGCTTCTGACCGCGCCGATCAGCCTGTTTTCCCTGGCCATGGGCAAATACCTTGCAGTTCTTGCCATGTTTGCCATCGGGATTTCGGTCACGCTGGTATATGCGCTGGTGATTGCGCTGTTTTCCGCGCCGGACTGGGCGATGCTGGCGGGGCATTTTATCGGGCTGTTCCTGCTTGGCTGTGCGCTTGCCGCCATCGGCATGTTCATCTCTTCCCTGACCGAGAATCAGGTGGTCGCCGCCGCGGGCGCTTTCGCCGCCAGCCTGGGGCTGATGCTGGTCGACGGGCTTTCCTCCCTGACACAGAACGGCCTGCTGAAAAAGATCATGGACGGGTTGTCCTTCAACAGCCACTATACGAGCTTCACGCAGGGGATGCTCAGCCTGAAGGACGTGGTCTTTTTCCTGAGCGTCTGTGCGGTGTTTCTGTTCCTGACGGTGCGCGTATTTGAAAAACGCAGATGGAACTGAGGAGGCGCGGATATGAAGATAAAAGAATGGTTCCAGTCCAAACAGGTCCGCTACGGCGGAATGTCTGCTGCTATCACCGCGGTGTTCCTGATCGTAATCGTACTTGTGAATATTGTGGCATCCGTATTGACCGATAAATTCCCGCTGACGGCGGATCTGACAAAAAATCAGATCTATGAAATCTCCGACCAGTCAGTGCAGTTCCTCAGCCAGCTGGAGAAACCGGTCAAGCTGACGGTGTTCATGGATGAAAAGCAGGCGGATACCGATAAATATTTGTTGCAGTTCAAACGGGTGATTTCCCAGTATGAGCAGTATACCAAAAATCTGACCGTAACTTTTGTCGACCTGCTTTCCAATCCCGGCTATGCCTCCAATTATGCCGATCTCAATCCCACCGATTACGACATCATCGTGGAGTCGGACGGCAGGACGCGCAAGGTCAACATCAACGATCTGTTCAATTTCGACAGCAATCCTTATACCGGAGAGACCGTCATCACCTCCTCCAAAGCCGATCAGGTGCTGATCTCCGCAATGATGGGCGTTACCAGCGACACCGGGGTGAAAATTGTGCTGCTGACAGGGCACGGCGAAACGGTGCCGGATGGGTTCAAAAATTTGCTTGCCCAGAACAATTTTGAACTGGAGGAGCAAAACCTTGCCACCGAGGAAATCGACCCGCAGGCCGATCTGGCCATCATGGTCGGGACGAGCCGCGACCCGGACGAAACGGTTCTCAAAAAGCTGGACACCTTCCTCGAAAACGGGAAAAACTATGGCAAAACCCTGTTTTACGCGCCCGCCACCACCGCTTACGACCTGCCGAATCTGGATGCGTTCCTCGCGGAGTGGGGGATTGGGGTGAACCCCGGAATTCTGCTGGAAAGCGACGCAAAGAACATCTTTAACGCGACCCCCGCCCTCTGTGCGGTGGATTATAAGGCGCGGGACTACACCGACGGTCTGCCGGCAAATAACCGGTTTGTCAGCTATGCGGGACGGGAACTGAGCCTTCTGTTCGATCATCAGGACGGGTATCAGACCACGGAACTGCTCTCCTACTATGACAGCGTGTTCGTGGTGCCGCCCGATGCCACGGAGGACTGGGCGCCCACCGATGCCGATATCCACGCGGCTCCGGCAATGATCCGTTCCAGCTATGCAAAGGCTGTGGACGGCAAACCGGCGGCGAGCAATGTGCTTGTGGCGGCGTCTTCCGCTTCTCTCGACGAGATGTTTCTGACCAATAAGTCGGTGTCAAACGCGGATTATCTGCTTTCCGCGTTTAATGCGCTGACCAATCGAGGAGATACGGTCACCATCGCGCCAAAGAACCTTGGCGGTGACGAGCTGGGGCTTTCCAACATGGTGCAGGCCTATCTGCTGGGC
>JAEXAZ010000293.1 GCA_023394255.1 Bacillota bacterium
CTTCTGGGCGGCCGCGCTGCTGTTTGCGCTCGGCGTGGTCATTCAGGTATTCCAAAAGTGCAAAGCCGGACACAAAATCATGGGCGTTCTATATGCTGCCAGCATAATGCTTGTTATCCCGGTCGTAACCTTCAGTTTTATCGATACGGCCGCGGTCACGGTCTGGGCTTTCCCGTTTATTCTTGTGATCCTTTCGATGGTATTCAACAAACGGTTCGTTCTGGCCGCGACGGCGGTTTCCATTGTTTTTACACAGGCACTGGTGTGGATTATCAGGCCGCAGACGGCTGTTATCATGGAGGGCAGCGATTATATCGGCAGAATCGGTATTTTCAGCGTTGCGATTTTGGCCGCTTTCTATGTAAATCAGGTTTATATTCTGCGGCTCAGGGAAAATGCGGAGCAGATCCGCGTGCAAACGCTGCTGTTCGAGGTTTCCACCCTCTTAGTCACGATCGACCGGTCGAACAAAGAGGACAAATTGAATACGATGCTTCAAAAGATCCGGATGTTTTTTCAGGCCGACCAATGCTGTCTGTGTCTGACCGACCCGGAATATGCGCTGCTGCTCCGGTGCGCGGAACCCGGATACAGGGAAGAATGTGCGGATAAGGCGGACATGCGGTGCGGAAAGATACGGCGGATCGAACAGGATACGTCCGTTCAGATGCCGGACACGCAGATTTTGCCGGAGGAAGCGGGCAAAATACGGCGCCGGCTTGAGACGGAAAATATCCGGGCGGCGGTGATGGTAAAAGGCAGCACAATCGGATTTTTAAATGTGCAATCGGAAAAACCTGCGAAAAAGTGGCACGCCGACCATACCAGCCTGATCAAAATTGTTGCCAATATTGTTGCGGATGCTTTGGTAAAGGTGAATGCGGAGGAAAAAATCAATTTCATGGCGCATTACGACCAACTAACCGGGCTCCCCAACCGGATGCTGTTCGCGGACAGGGCAAAAAAAGCGATTGAGCTTGCCGGGCAGACGGGGAAAATGCTTGGCATGATTTTTTTGGATCTTGATTGCTTTAAAAATATCAATGACACGCTGGGGCACGAAACAGGGGATTTGCTGATCCAGGATGTTGCGCGGCGTCTGTCCCGCTGCACGAGGGATTCGGATACGGTATCGCGGTTCGGCGGGGACGAATATCTGATTTTGCTTGATCCGGTCTGCCGGGGGGAAGATGTTGTCAGGACAGCCGACGTGATGATGCGGCAGCTGCGTGTGCCGTTTCTTTTTAAAGAGCAGGAATACTCCATAACCGCCAGCGCGGGGATCGCTTTGTACCCGGCGGATGGGGAAACGATTGATACGCTGATTAAAAATGCGGACGCCGCAATGTACCGCGCAAAAGAAAAAGGAAAAAACCGGTATGTCTTCTATGCTGATATGAAACATTGGTAATTACCCAGACGAGTTGGATGCGCTGACCAAAACTTTTAATGCAATGAAGGACGATATTATCATAGCCATTAAAACATTGCTGCGGCGCGCTGAACTGGAAGGACGCCCCCAAATAAATTCTGTTGCTTAATTTTCAATTTCAAGTATAATGATAACATTGATATTTACACCGCCTTAGTGAGACTATAGGCGGTGTTTTTGTATATAGAAGCCACTTTCTGTAGGATCATGTTTCCTACGGGTTGCCGAACCGGTAACGGATAATACGGCGGAAGGTCTCCCCGGAGTGCAGCAGCGGCAGATCGCTGCCCAGCAGGCGGGGGGCATCCGGCACGGACTGCGGCTCGAAGGCCAGCGCGCATCCCGGCACAGCGGCGCTGCCGTTTGCAAGCGTTACGCCGTTGCCCAGAAAGCCGCCGGAATAGAATACAAGGTACGGCGCATCCGTTTCCAGTACCAGCCGCCGCCCGCTGAAAGAATTTTCCAGCACGGCGGCTGGCGAGCCGGCAAGCTCGAATGCATTGTTGTAGCCGCGCGCATCGCGCAAATCCCGGGCGTTGTTTTTCATAGCCTGTAAAATAGTGCGCGGAAACCGGAAATCAAACGCGGTGCCCTGTACCGGTTTGAGGCATATCGGAAGATGCTGCGCATCGTTACACCAGACCCTTTGCGCGTTGACTGTCAGCGTGTGATCATAAGCGGGGCGTGTGAAATCGCCCGAGAGATTCCAGTAGATATGGCTGGTGGGATTTATAAAAGTATCGGCGTCCGTTTTTATGCAAATTTCGATGGAAAGCGAATTCTCCCCAAGTTTATACGTAACGGTAAAAACTCGGTTGCCGGGCAGCCCGCAGGCACCGTCTGCAAGGTGTCCTTCCAATACTGCGCTGTCCGCGCTGGCTTGACAAATCTTCCAGATGGCATGTCCCAGCGTTTCCGGCCCGCTGTGAAGGCAGCTGGCGCCTTCGTTGCAGGGCATCGAATAAACGCGGCCATGGATGGGCACGCGCCCGCCGCTTATCCGCCCCGCTGCAGGTGCGACAATTGCACCTGCAAATACGGAAGGGTCTGCACAGGAAAGCACAATATTTTCGAAAACCCCGGTTCGGCCGGGCACGTATAAGGCAGTCAGCGCCGCTCCTTCCGCACTCAGTTCCGCCGTTATTCCCGAGCGGCTATGCAGGCGCAGGCGATGGTTATTTATCTCCGCATGTCTTTTTTTCATTTCAGATGCTCCCGTCAGTGTTGTTTCACTCTCGAATAAAAGTTTATTGCGTTTGGTGTGTTATGACAACAAAATAAATTTAAAAAGCAATTTTTTAGAATATATGCGCAAATTTTTAAAAACAAAATCCCATGGATTCTGATAAAATAGAGATCAAGAGAAATCAGGCATACAAATTTTTTTAAATATCAGCGACAGGGAGGATTTCAGGTAAAGGAGGAAACGTGCATGGGCAATGTGCTGGAATTCCAACACATCTCAAAATACTTTCCCGGTGTCAAGGCCTTGCATGACATTTGTTTCAAGGCATACAGCGGCGAGGTATTGGCCTTTCTGGGAGAAAACGGCGCGGGCAAGTCGACTCTGCTCAAAGTATTGAACGGCGACTACCAGCCGGAGGAAGGAAGCTATTTGCTGAATGGCGAGGAAAAGCACTTTCACACCCCGCACGAGGCGATTGAGGCGGGTATCAGTGTGATCTATCAGGAACGTCAGATTTTATTGGAGCTGAGCGTTGCTGAAAATATTTATCTGGGCCGGATGCCCACAAAGCGGACCGGCATTATCGACACACGCAAAGCAAACGCGATGGCACAGCGAATTATCGATGATTTTGGCTTGCAGATCAGGCCGACCGCAAAGGTAAAAGATTTAAGCATCGCCTATCAGCAGATGGTGGAGATTATGAAGGCTTACAGCCGGGAAAATTTAAAGGTGATCTGCTTCGACGAGCCGACCGCCAGCCTTTCGGATTCCGAGATTGAAAGCCTGTTTGCCATCATCAAAAAATTGAAGGCAGCGGATAAGATCATCCTGTATGTGTCCCATCGCATGAACGAGATTCAGCAAATTACCGATAAGGCAGCCATCTTTAAAGACGGGTGCTACGTGGATACGGTAGTGACTGGGGAGGTCCCCGAGAGTACGATGATTAAAATGATGGTCGGGCGCGATCTGGGTGATATTTACGCGAACCTTGACCGTGACAAGGATATCGGGGATGTGCTGCTGGATGTTCAGGGCATATCATCGGATTTTGTAAAGGAAAATTCTTTTCAGCTTCATGCGGGAGAAATTTTGGGCTTCTCGGGGCTTGTCGGCGCGGGCCGTACCGAATTGATGCGCGCCATTATCGGAGCCGATAAGCTTCGCACCGGGAAGATCCTGCTTGGGGGGAAGGCGGTCGAGAATAAATCGCCCAAAGATGCCATGCGCAACGGGATTGTCCTGGTTCCGGAAGATCGTAAACTGCAGGGGATTCTAGCGAACCTTTCGGTTTCCGGTAATATCAACATCTCGCTGCTCGACCAAAACGCAAACCGTTTTGGTATCCTGAACACAAAAAAAGAGGCGGCCGCGGCAGCGCAGGGCATTCGCGATTTTCATATCAAAACGCCGGACGCGGAAAAAAAGATTGTGGAGCTCTCCGGGGGAAATCAGCAAAAATGCATTGTGGCACGCTGGCTCGCCACGAATCCGAAGGTCCTGATTTTGGATGAGCCCACAAAGGGCATTGATGTGGGCGCAAAGGCGGAGTTTTACCAGATGATCTGCACGTTTGCGAAACGGGGGCTGGGTGTTATCCTCATCTCATCGGAATTGCCGGAAGTCATAGGCCTTTCGGACCGCATTATTGTTATGAAATCGCTTCGTATCGTGGATGAGGTATCTCGCGGGGAAGCAACGGAAGACAGGCTTTTGAGCCTTGGAATGATAGGAGAGAAAGCAGAATGAAACACAGGGTTGCGGCCAATCCGGCCAAAGGGAAAAAAGACAGTATTTTCGAACTTGTCACCAATGTAATCGGCGGCGATAAGCTGGTGCTGATTGCGGCGATCGCCGTCGTATTCATCGTCTTCACATCCATTAACAGGAACTTTCTAAGCTGGATGAACATCATCAATTTGTTTGTGGCGGCATCTCTGGTCGGTCTGGTGGCTATCGGCCACACCTATCTGATTATCGCGGGACAGAACGATCTGTCCCCCGGCTCGCTGGCCGCGATGTCCGGTGTGCTGGCAGCCCTGCTCGTGAGCTGGGGGGTGCCTTTATGGATTTCTGTTATCATTACGCTTGCTGTTGGGGCGGGGGTCGGCCTGTTTAACGCGTGGATGGTCAATACGATCAAGCTCGAAGCGTTCATCGCAACACTTGTCACCCAATCGATCGTGCGCGGCGTGGCTTACATACTTTGCGGCGGCAAGCCGGTGGCGATCAGTGATCCTGTATTTATCTATTTGGGTAAAGTGCGCTTCCTCAGGATGCCGCTGTCCGTGTGGATTACAATTCTATCCATGCTCTTTTTCGGTTTCATCCTGGCAAAGACAAAATTCGGCCGCAGCATTTATGCAATCGGCGGCAACAAGGACGCAGCGCGTCTGGCGGGGTTAAACCCGCAGCGTATTGTTGTGATCTGCTTTGTGATGATGGGCGTTTTGTGCGGGATCGGCGGCATTATCTTTGCGGCCCGCATGAATTCGGGCCAGCCTGCGGCCAACGTAAACCTTGAGTTTGATGCGATCACCGCCGTTATTCTGGGCGGCGTATCCTTCACGGGCGGCGTGGGCAGCATGGGCGGCACTGTGCTGGGTATCATACTGATCCAGGCTTTCAATACCGGCCTGATTATGGTCAACGTGCCTACTTTCTGGCAGTATGTGGCGCGCGGCGCACTGCTGCTGTTCGCACTTACGTCCGACTACCTGCGCAAACGCAACCGCACCAGAGAGCTTCTGGCGGCCAGCATGAAAAACGCATAATACGTTTCAGACCGGCGCTGCCGGATGAATAATATGCAACAAAATTAAAGAATTTGGAGGAACATTACATGAAAAAGATTTTAGCAATCGCACTGTCGTTAACGCTATGTCTCCCCGCATTTGCGGCATGCAGCACGGAAGACTCTCCCCCTCAGGCTGCCCCCGCGTCTTCAACTTCTGCGTCTTCCCCTGAGTCCGGCGGGGAAGCCCAGGGCACGAAAGCGGGCGGCGTCATCTATGGCATTTATAAGGCCGGCGACCAGACCTGGTTTATCGACGAAGGGGACGCTGCCAAGAAAGCCGCCGAGGACGCCGGCTATACCTTTACTTATGTAGATGCGAAAATGAGCCCGGAAGAATATCTGAAGGCGATTGATAACGCGATAGCGAATAATGCCGCCGGCGTTGTGACCTGCATCCCCGATCAGACGATGTCCCAGGCGGTTGCGGATAAGATGCTGGAAGCCGGCATCCCCGTTGTTGCCGCAGATGACGCGCTGGAAGTAAACGGCGAGAAGATCGCGCCATGGGTAGGCATTAACGCCTATAAGATTGGGGAAGCAAACGGCGAATGGATCGCAAACTATGCCAAGGAAAACTCCCTTGTGGGGAAAGAGGAAGTTGGCCTGCTTCTGATGACGATGGATACGGTTTCGTCCTGCGTGCCCCGTGCAGAAGGCGAATATGACAAATTTACGGAACTGTGCCCGGACTTTGACACTTCCAGGATCTTTAAGGCTGACTATGACGGGACCACTGACAAGGGAAATACGGCCGCGGCAGCTGTAATCACCGCGCATCCTGAAATTAAGACCTGGCTTGTAACGGGCGCGAATGAGGAAGGCTGCGTGGGGGCTGTCCGTGCGCTGGAGAGCGCCGGTCTGGACGCCGACGCCTGCGTGGTTGGCCTGGGCGCTTATATGGCCAAAGATGAATTCAAAAAAGAGGGCGGCTCCTGCATGAAGGCTTCCGCGTATTTCTCTGCCGAATCCGTCGGCGCCGGTTCCGTTCAGGTGCTGCTCGATGTGATCAACGGCAAAGAGCCGGCTTTGGAGACCGCTGTGGACGCGGTGGTTGTAACTCCCGAAAACTATAAAGAAGTCATGGGCAAATATGCGGAATAAGTGACTCTGTTTCTTAAAAACACACCGCCCGGAAATACCGGACGGTGTGTTTTTTCTTACAGATAGAGAAAGTCCGCCGCCTAAGAGGCGGACTTCCGAAAGTTCAGCGGCGTTGTGCCTACCAGGCGCTTAAATGTGGTGCAAAAGCTGGATTCACTGCAAAATCCGCACTTATAGGTGATTTCTTTGATAGCCATGCCTGTCGTTTTCAGATAAAATTTTGCCGCGTTTATACGCGTAATAATGAGGTATTCATGCGGGGTATAACCGATTTCCTTTTTAAATTGCCGCGTAAAATAATAGGGGCTCAGCGAAGCGCGCTTTGCGAGTTCATTGAGTGAAAGCGGCAGGTGCAGGTTTTCTGAGATGTAGGTAAGCAATTCCTCCGGAATCACGGAGGTCTGCTGGGGGGCGACCGTGTTATGCGTGAGAAAATCGGTCAGCGCGTTGACAATATATTTATTGGCCATAGGCTCGCTGCCCTGCCCCTCCGCATGATACATCATATATAATTTTTCCAGGTTGTATTGTGTAGTCTGCGGGTCCGGCGGAAGCAGCACCACGCAGTTTTCCCCCTGCGTAATGGCGTCAAAATAGATCCGGGACATAACACCGTCAAAATGCACCCAAAAGATTTCCCAGCCCTTGCGGGTCCCGTAGCGGTGTGGTGCATAGCAGTCCAGCAAAAAAATGTTTCCCGCCTCGACCGCTTGCTCCAGTTTCCCACGCACCACATATCCGCTGCCGCGCACCACGTATAAAAGCAGGAAGCTGTTATAACTGTTGCGGTCCACAACATAACTGCTGTCGCAGATGTAGTGGCCGGTGCAAAGCGGATAAAAATACAGGTTGCGCGCAATTTCGCTTTGCGTCTGAAAATAGAGATTCGATGCAGGCAGTACTCCCTGGCTGTGAACTTTCAAACAGTACCCTTCTTTCCCGCAAGGCAATTTATATAAAAATATTCCTGTACAGATTATATCATCTGTTTAGTTTTCTTGTCAATTGGATTGATATTTATAAAATACGAATCGCAATTTTTATAAATATCTTGGCAATAACAAATAACTAAGCGTCCGTCCGGAATGTTATAATCAAACCAGAACAGGCTACAGAGGAGGTTGGACAATGAGGCACATTCCCGGGCAGGTTGAGGTGTGGCGCGAAAACATCACCATTCCCACCTATGGGGTGGGGAAACCGGACAAAAATCCAATGTTTTTAGAAAAACGGGTTTATCAGGGCAGCTCCGGCAAGGTATATCCTTATCCCGTCATCGACAAAATACTTGATGAAAAAAAAGATAAAACTTACAATGCCGTTTGGTTGGAAAACGACTATCTGCGTGTGATGGTTCTTCCGGAACTGGGCGGACGCATTCAGCGCGCGTATGACAAGACCAACGGTTACGACTTCGTATATTATAACGAGGTTATTAAACCGGCGCTTGTAGGGCTTACAGGGCCGTGGGTTTCGGGAGGCATTGAGTTCAACTGGCCGCAGCACCACCGGCCGACAACCTTCGCCCCCGCAGACTGCGTACTGCGCGAGAATGCCGACGGCAGCAAAACCGTGCAGGTGAGCGAGGTCGATCAGATGTACGGCACGAAAGGCATGGCGTCATTTACGCTGTATCCGGACAGAGCCTACATAGAGATCAGGGGCCAGCTGTACAACCGCACCAACCTGCCGCAAACGTTTCTGTGGTGGGCAAACCCGGCGGTAGCGGTGAATGATGATACGCAGTCTATCTTTCCGCCCGACGTTCATGCGGTCATGGACCATGGCAAGCGGGACGTTTCAAAATTCCCGATCGCTACCGGCGTATATTACAAGCATGATTATGGGGCGGGGGTGGATATTTCACGCTATAAGAATATTCCCGTGCCCACATCGTATATGGCATACCACTCGGATTACGATTTCGTGGGCGGCTACGACCACAGAATGGAGGCCGGCGTCCTGCATGTCGCGGACCATCATATTTCGCCGGGCAAAAAGCAATGGACATGGGGCAGCGGCAATTTCGGAAAAGCATGGGACCGCAACCTTACGGATGAAAATGGCCCCTATATCGAACTGATGACCGGGATGTTTACGGATAATCAGCCGGACTTTACATGGCTCCAACCATTCGAGGAAAAAACATTTACCCAGTATTTCATGCCCTATAAAAAGGCCGCGAATGTCAAAAATGCCAGCACCGAAGCGGTGTTAAACCTCGAGGTGAGGGATGGGCAGGCACTTGTGTGCGTTTATACAACCGCCCGTTATGAGAGCGCGCGCGTCACGCTTGCAGACAGCCAAACGCATTATCTGGACCGCATGCGGACACTTTCGCCTGTAGATGTGCTGTATGAAACCGTGCCGCTGCCGGAAGGTATCATGCCGGAGAGCCTCACGCTGTCGGTATACGATGCGGGCGGCCGCCTTATGCTGAGTTACAGGCCTAAAAACAAAAAAGTCGAAAAACAGCCGGAACCCGCACAGGCCGCGAAGGACCCGAGCGACATTGCCACCTGCGAGGAACTGTATCTGACAGGGCTTCATATTGAACAGTACCGCCATGCGACCTGCCTTCCGGATGGCTATTATCTGGAAGGCCTGCGCCGCGACCCGGGAGATATCCGGCTGAATACGGCGTATGGCTTACTGCTTTTGCGCCGGGGTCTGTTCCAGGACGCGGAGAAACATTTCAGGAAGGCAATCGGGCGCCTTACATGGAAAAACCCGAACCCGTACGACAGCGAAGCATTTTTCGACCTTGGGCTTGCGCTGCTGTATCAGGAGCGGGACGATAAAGCATTTGATGCATTTTATAAGTCGGCATGGTCGGCGGCACAGCAGGAAACGGCCTTTTACTATCTGGCGGCCATCGCCTGCAGGCGCGGAAACTACGACGAAGCACTCGCGCATATCGACCGCTCTCTGGTAAAGAACGCGCATAACCTGAAAGCCCTTGGCCTGCGGGCATCCTTGCTCAGACTGATGGGCCGCGTGGACGAGGCAAAGCGGCAACTGCGTAAAAATTTAGCCCTGGATGCGTTTGACTACCGCTCCCGTCTTGAGCTGGAGGAGATGGACGGCGTATCGCACGACGATACGCTTGCTCTGATGGGGGACCGCGCCAGCAGCTTTATTGAGTGCGCAATTGACTATGCGGACGCGGGTTTGTACACAGATGCAGGGAACGTACTGCGCCTGTGCAAAAATGACTCCCCGATGCTTAAATATTACGAGGCTTTCTATTACGTGAAGTCCGGCGGTGAAACCGGGCTGTCGGAAATACTTGCACAGGCCGCGGCACGCAGCCCGCTGTATTGTTTTCCAAACCGGCTGGAAGATATTGCGGTGCTGACTTTTGCGCTGGAACTGAATCAGCAGGACGCGAAAGCCCCTTACTATCTTGGATGTTTGTACTACGATAAACGGCGCTATCAGGACGCACAGCGACTGTGGGAACTTTCCGTGGAAATTGACGGCCGTTTCCCGACGGTGTGGCGTAATCTGGCGCTTACCTATTATAACAACTGCGGTGATTCGGTTAAAGCGCGAACCGCGATGGAAAAGGCGTTTGCGCTGGATACGGGCGACGCGCGGATTTTTCTGGAGCTGGATCAGCTGTACAAAAAGCTGGGAATGCCGCCTGAGGAACGCCTGAAGCAGTTTGAAACATATCAGGAAACCTTTGTCCGACGCGACGACCTTTACACGGAATATGTGACGCTGCTCAATCTGCTTGGCCGTCATGAACAGGCGTACTCCCTGCTTATGCAGCGCAAGTTCCACCCATGGGAGGGTGGTGAAGGCAAAGTAACCAGGCAATATACCGTCGCACTGACTCAAATGGCATATCAGGCTCTTTCTGCCGGTGATGCCGCCGGGGCGAAGGTACTGCTGGAAAAA
>JAEXAZ010000302.1 GCA_023394255.1 Bacillota bacterium
CCAGCTTTCAGGCGGTCAGCAGCAGCGAATCGCGATTGTCCGCGCGCTTGCGATGAATCCGGACGTCATGCTGTTCGACGAGCCGACTTCCGCGCTTGACCCGGAAATGGTCGGGGAAGTGCTCGAACTGATGAAGCAGCTGGCGGAGGAAGGCATGACGATGGTGGTCGTTACCCATGAAATGGGATTTGCCCGCGAGGTCGCCACCCGCGTCCTGTTTATGGACGGGGGACAGATTCTGGAGCAAAATACCCCGAATGAATTCTTTTCAAATCCGAGAAACCCGCGTTTACAGGATTTTCTGTCGAAGGTCTTATAATTTCGGAAAAAGTATGATAGAATAAAGGGCGCACTTCTGTGCGCCCTTTATGATTAGATGGTGGTGAACCGGTTGAAGCTTTTATTTTTTGGAGACGTGGTAGGCCAGGCGGGCTGTGAAAAGCTGCGCAGCGAGCTGCCCCGGCTGAAAAAGGATCTGGGTGTTGGGATTGTCATTGCGAACGGTGAAAATTCCGCGGAAGGGAACGGGATTACCCCTCACAGCGCCCGTTATCTGTTTGACAGCGGCGTCGATGTGATTACGACAGGGAACCATTCCCTGCGCCGGCGCGAGATTTATGAGGTTCTTGAGGAACAAAAGGGAGTTATCCGCCCCGCCAATTATCATCCGGAAGCGCCCGGCTCCGGCGTCTATTTTTATGATCATCCGGCTTTTCCGCTCTGTGTCATCAACCTTCAGGGGAAAGTGTATATGGAGGGGACTTACCAAAATCCGTTTGCCTGCGCGGATGAACTGCTGGCAACCGTCAAATGCCCCAATATTCTGGTTGATTTCCACGCGGAGGCAACCGCCGAAAAACTCGCGCTCGGTCATTATCTGGATGGGCGTGTATCCGCTGTGATCGGTACGCATACCCATGTGCAGACGGCCGATGAGAGGCTTCTTCCGAAAGGGACCGCCTACATAACGGATGTGGGGATGTGCGGCGGCCGGGATTCGGTTCTGGGCGTGGAAAAAAGCAAGGCAATTGAACGGATGCGCACAAATCTGCCGTGCCGTTTTTCCAACGATCCGGGAAACATTGAGTTGAACGGCGTTTTGCTGGAGTTCGGGAAATCGGGCGGAAAGGTCGTTGCGGTGACACGAATCCGCACAGGACAATAAAAGACGGGAGCAAATCCCGTCTTTTTACTGCCCGGCGGGTCATTTGTTCATATTCTTTCGTTGAATTCACCCTTCGAATGGGGTATAATAACCGCAACGCGGTTTATGCTGCCTGCGGATACGGCATCCTAGCCGCGACGCACTGATCAGACCGATTGGCCGTCATAAACAAATCATTGATGATGCTGGAGATACAGGATGAAACGGAAACTTTGTGCGCTGATATTGGCTTTTGCGGCGGCTTTTTCGGGCTGCGGCGCTGTAAATATTGACGACCAGCAATTTGATATTCTTCAGCCGGCGTCTTCTTCCGAGTCCGGGTCTGAAAAGCCGTCCGCCGAGCCTATCCATGAAGTAAAACTGGGCTATACGGCGGGCGATTCCCTCAACCCCTACCGGATGACCACCCAGATCAACCGGGAACTGGTTCCGCTGCTCTATGACAGCCTGACGCGCCCTGACAAGACCTACCGCCCTGAAAACCAGCTGGCGACGGAAGTCTTGGCCGAGGGGACCGTCTGCACGGTGAAATTCCGCAAGGATGCCAAATTTTCCGACGGTACGTTGCTCACGGGCGAGGATATTGTCTATTCCATCAATACGGCGGCTTCTTCCGATACCAATTGGAAAACGACCCTGCAAAATGTAGCGTCGGCATCGGTGAATGCAAACGGCGATGTGGTGATTCAGTTAAAACAGCCCGACATGGATTTCCCCGCGCTGCTGTCTTTCCCGATCATTAAAGACGGCACCGGGGACATGGATTATCCGATCGGAATCAGCAAATATTTTGTGGGGGGCGCGTGGCTGAACGGCGTGACGCTGACCGCCAACCCGCTTTATTATCAGGCGGTGGGCAACATCCGGAAAATCACGCTGGTCAGCATGGCGGACCCGGACGCGCAGCAGTTCAGCCTGAAAAGCGGGGATATCGACATGGTCTATTCGGATCTCAGCGGCTCCGAAACGGCAGCCATGTCCACCTCGAATATTCCGGTGACGCTTAACCGGCTGGTTTATATCGGGCTTAACGGCAACCGCGGCCTGCTTCAGAAGGCGGAATTCCGCAAAGCGCTGTCTACCGCGCTTAACCGCGACGAACTGGTTGCCAAAGCGTATGTGACGCGCGCGCGGGCCACCATGTACCCGTTTAACCCGGAGTTTTACAGGCTGGATGGGATGGAGCTTTCCGCCCCCAGAAACCTGACGGAGGCAGACGCGCTCCTGGACGGACTGGGGCTGACGGAGAGGGACGAAAACGGATTCCGCACACTCAGCCAGTCGCCGGTGACGCTGACGCTGCTGGTAAACAGCGACAATGCCTGCCGCAACGCCGCGGCTTCCCTGATTACGGAACAGCTGTCGCAGATCGGCGTCCGGGTGATCGTATCCACCCAGTCATTTTCCCAGTATGAGCAGTCCATCGCGTCCGGGAATTATGACCTTTACCTTGGGGAAGTCCGGCTGATGGACAATATGGATTTTTCCCTGCTTCTGAACGGCGGCAGTCTTGGATATGCCGTTCCGTACAGCCAGGAAGTGGCCGATTTATATAAGCTGTATAAGGAAACGGGAGCTGGGACCCAACCGCTCTGCGATGCCCTTTATAACCAGTCGCCGTTTATTCCGGTGGCATTCCGGCAGGGAGTGATCTCGTTCAACCGTGAATTTCAGGCGGAGATAGTTGCAACCGAACAGGATATTTTTTATAATATAATGGAATGGTAGAAATGACTGCGCTTCATACAGTTCGTGATATAAGGAGGTTTTTGTTTTGATCAGCGTGGAAAACCAATATGGAACCATAGAAATTTCGCAGGAATATTTTGCAAAGCTGGTTGGCAAGGCGGCATCCGAGTGCTTTGGTGTTGCGGGCATGGTGAATTCGCCGGCTCAGGGAATCCGCGCTGCCGTTTCGGGCAGGGACGCTATCGACAAAGGCGTACGGGTGCGCACCTCCGGCGGCGGATTAGTGATCGACCTGCATATCGTAGTGGTTTACGGCATGAATATCTCTGTGATCGTGAAAAGCATTGTGAATAAGGTGCGTTATACGGTGGAACAGTCCACCAACCTTGATGTTGCAAAGGTGAATGTGTTTGTGGATTCCATGAAGACGGAAAACGAATAGAGGACAAAACTGTAAGTATGGGGGTCAAAACATCGTGATAACAGGTAAAATGCTCAAGGATGCATTTATTTCCGGAGCTAACAATATCACCAACCAACGTCAGCGTGTGGACGCGCTGAATGTGTTTCCTGTCCCGGACGGCGATACCGGAACGAACATGTCCATGTCGGCTTCCGCGGCAAAGCGGGAGCTGATGCGCGTCCCGGACGATGCGCCCGTTTCCCGGGCTGCCGATGTCTGTGCCGCGGCGCTGCTCCGCGGCGCGCGCGGCAATTCCGGGGTCATTCTTTCGCTGCTGTTCCGCGGATTTTCCCGCGGGCTGAAAAATCTGGAAGAGGTGGGCGCCGAGCATCTGGTGATTGCCCTGGAAAATGGGGTGGATTCCGCCTACAAAGCGGTGATGAAGCCCACGGAGGGAACAATCCTCACCGTTGCGCGTGTCGCCGCGGAAAAGGCGAGGGAAGCGCTCAATGCTTCCGCCATGTCCCCGCAGGAAATCTGGTCTGTTATCGTTGATGCCGCGCAGAAAGCGCTGAATGAGACCCCCGAAATGCTGCCCGTTTTGAAAAAAGCCGGTGTTGTGGATGCCGGCGGGCAGGGGCTTCTGGTGATTTTTGAAGGGATGAAGCGGGTTTTCGACGGAAAAGACGCAGTCCTCCTCGACGAAGAAGAATCCAAACAGTCCTCCTCGATCTATCCGGACCGCAACGCGGCCGGGGAATATGAGGGGGAGATCACCTTTACCTATTGCACGGAGTTTATTGTCCTGAAAAAGGAAACAGAAGCGGACCCCCAGCCGCTGCGCACCTATCTGGAATCGATCGGGGACTGCGTGGTGGTTGTGGATGATGAAGAAATTATCAAGTGCCATGTGCATACCGACAATCCCGGGAATGCCCTCCAGAAAGCGCTGGAATACGGCATGCTCACCAATATGAAAATTGAGAATATGCGTGAACAGCACGCGAACCAGAAAGCCAGTGTGGTGGAGCCTGTCACCGATCAGGCCTTTGCCTATGCCATGGTGGACCCGTCCCGTGCGTTCGGGTTTGTGGCGGTCGCGGCCGGCGACGGGGTTCGGCAGTTGTTTCAGGACCTTGGCGTTGACAACATCGTCGGCGGCGGCCAGACCATG
>JAEXAZ010000325.1 GCA_023394255.1 Bacillota bacterium
GCGTAGGCATGGCAGCGGAGCTGATCGACAGCGGCAAGGCCATGCAAAAGCTGAACGATCTGATCCGTCTGTCCAATGAGGTAGCCGCATGATTTTGCAGGAGATCGCGGAGAAAACCCGGCGGCGGGTCGCGCAGGCGAAAGAAGCCAAAAGCCCGGACGCCGTCATGTCGGAGGCAAAGTCCCTGCCTGTGAGCCGGGCGTTCCCATTCGAGCAGACGCTTGCAAAAGACGCCATCTCGTTTATCTGCGAGGTGAAAAAGGCGTCCCCCTCAAAAGGCGTCATCGCGGAGGACTTCCCTTATCTCGCAATCGCGCGCGATTATGAGGCGGCGGGGGCCTCGGCGATTTCCGTTCTGACAGAGCCGTATTATTTTCAGGGCAGCGACCGCTATCTGCGGGAAATCGCGCAGGCGGTCACTATCCCTGTCCTGCGCAAGGATTTTACGGTGGACGCCTACCAGATTTACGAAGCAAAAACGCTGGGCGCGTCGGCGGTTCTGCTGATCTGCTCCCTGCTCGACACAAAAACACTGGCGGAATACCTTCGCATTGTCGACAGCCTCGGGCTTTCCGCACTGGTGGAAGCGCACGATGAAGTGGAAATTGCTTCCGCCCTGCGCGCGGGCGCAAGGGTGATCGGCGTGAACAACCGGAATCTCAAGGACTTTACGGTAGATATCCACACCGGAATCCGGCTCCGGTCGCTGGTTCCGGGCAATGTCCTTTTTGTGGCGGAAAGCGGGATCAAAACCGCGCGGGACGTGGAAGAACTGCGCCGCGCGCATGTCAGCGGCGTGCTGATCGGTGAAACACTGATGAGAAGCCCCGATAAAAAAGCCGCACTTGACGAACTGCGGGGAATCCGGCGATGACCAGGGTGAAAATCTGCGGCCTGTTCCGGGAATGCGATATCGATTATGTCAACGAGGCGGTGCCGGACTATATCGGTTTTGTATTTGCCAAAAGCCGAAGGCAGGTCAGCGCCGAAACCGCAAAGCTCCTGCAAAGCCGCCTGCGTCCCGAAATCATCCCGGTCGGCGTGTTTGTCAACGCAGAGCAGGAGGAGATCCTCCGTCTGTGCAAGGAACACATCATTGGGATGGTCCAACTGCACGGGCAGGAGGACGACCGCTATATCAAAGCTTTGAAAAGCCGGATCAACGTCCCCGTAATCAAGGCGGTGCGCATGGATGCGGCCGGTGCGCAGCGCACGCTCTCCTCCGAAGCGGATTTCCTGCTTCTGGACAGCGGCAGGGGCGGTACGGGCAAAGCCTTTGACTGGGGACAGATTCCCGCCGTCAGCCAGCCGTATTTTCTGGCGGGCGGGATCAGCGAAACCAATATCCGGGCAGCCGTCCGCATGCATCCCTACTGCGTCGATATCAGCAGCGGCGCGGAAACGGGCGGCGTGAAGGATAAAAATAAGATTCTGCGGCTCGTCCGCGAAGTTAGGGAGATCTAGATATGGTATTCATTTTAAAGCCCGGCGTTTCACAGGAAAAAATAGACCGCTTTATCAGGGGCTGGGAAGCAAAGGGCTTTTCCACCATCCTCAGCGTGGGAACCGAACATACGGCGGTCTGCCTGCTGGGAAACACCGCCGCGATTGATCTGGAACATGTGGTGCAGACAAGCGGGATCGTGGAATACGGGCGGCGTGTCACCGAGCAGTATAAGGCCGTCAACCGCACCGTGCACACCGACGATACGCTGATTCCCGTCGGGGACGCTGTCATCGGCGAGGGCAGTTTTACGGTCATCGCCGGGCCGTGCTCGGTGGAATCCGAAGAGCAGATCATAAAAGTGGCCGAATCGGTAAAAGCAAGCGGCGCGAAACTGCTGCGGGGCGGGGCGTTTAAGCCCAGAACCTCCCCTTATTCCTTTCAGGGCATCGGCGCCGACGGGCTGAAACTTCTGCTCGAGGCAAAAAAAGCCACCGGCCTGCCCATTGTGTCCGAGATCATGAACCAGACCCAGGTTCCGCTGTTTGAGGACATCGACGTGGTTCAGGTCGGCGCCCGCAACATGCAGAATTTTGACCTGCTCAAAGCGGTCGGCCAGCTGAAAAAGCCGGTGCTTCTGAAAAGGGGGCTTGCCAATTCCATCGAGGAGCTTCTCATGAGCGCGGAATACATCATGTCGGAAGGCAACAATCAGATCATCCTCTGCGAACGGGGCATCCGCACCTTTGAAACCATGACGCGGAACACCCTCGACCTTTCGGCGGTAGTGCTCCTGAAGCAGAAATCCCATCTGCCGGTCATCGTCGACCCCAGCCACGCAACCGGAATCCGCAGCCTTGTCGCACCGCTTTCCAAAGCGGTGCTGGCGGTCGGCGCGGACGGTCTGCTGGTGGAAGTCCACAATGACCCCGCCCACGCGCTGTGCGACGGCGGGCAGTCGCTGGACCTGGGACAGTTTGCCGGCCTGA
This sequence comes from Bacillota bacterium, assembly GCA_023394255.1. Classification (GTDB taxonomy): domain Bacteria; phylum Bacillota; class Clostridia; order Oscillospirales; family Ruminococcaceae; genus Anaerotruncus. The sequence continues at coordinate 2,434 of JAEXAZ010000325.1, forward strand.
TGGAAACTTTAAAAACCCGGGCAACGGTAGAACAGAAACTCATATAAGGGAGGTCGCCAATATGGCAAAAGGAAGATACGGCATCCACGGCGGACAGTATATCCCCGAAACGCTGATGAACGAAATCATCCGGCTTGAGGCCGCATACGAATTTTATAAAAACGACCCGTCTTTCAACGCGGAGCTGGATACGCTTCTGAAAGAGTACGCGGGCCGGCCGTCTCTGCTATATTACGCGGAGAAGATGACAAAAGACCTTGGGGGCGCGAAAATTTACCTCAAACGCGAGGACCTCAACCATACCGGCTCCCACAAAATCAACAATGTGCTGGGGCAGGCGTTACTGGCAAAAAAAATGGGCAAGACCCGTGTCATTGCGGAGACGGGCGCAGGGCAGCACGGGGTCGCGACCGCGACCGCCGCCGCGCTGCTCGGCATGGAATGTGAAATCTTTATGGGCAAAGAGGACACCGAACGGCAGGCACTCAATGTCTACCGCATGGAACTCCTCGGGGCAACGGTGCATCCGGTCACCAGCGGCACCATGACGCTCAAGGACGCAGTCAACGAAACCATGCGGGAGTGGACCAACCGTGTGCACGATACCCATTATGTGCTCGGCTCGGTTATGGGGCCGCATCCGTTCCCGATGATGGTGCGGGATTTTCAGAGCGTCATCAGCCGCGAGGCAAGGGAGCAGATTCTCCAGCGTGAGGGAAAGCTCCCTACAGCAGTGATGGCCTGCGTGGGCGGCGGTTCCAATGCGATGGGCATGTTTTATCACTTCATCAACGATGCCGGTGTGAAGCTGACCGGCTGCGAGGCGGCGGGGCACGGCATTCATACCGACAAACACGCCGCGACCATCGCAAAAGGCACCCTCGGCGTTTTCCACGGCATGAAGTCCTATTTCTGCCAGGATGAAAACGGCCAGATCGCGCCGGTTTATTCGATATCCGCGGGTCTGGACTATCCGGGAATCGGGCCGGAGCACGCACACCTGCACGACATCGGCAGAGCCGAATATGTCCCTGTGACCGATGATGAAGCTGTCGAGGCATTCGAGTATCTGGCGCGGACGGAAGGCATCATCTGCGCCATTGAAAGCGCGCACGCGGTTTATCACGCCATGAAAACCGCGCCTAAAATGAAGAAGGACGAGATCGTCATTGTCTGCCTGTCCGGACGGGGCGATAAGGATGTCGCTGCAATCGCGAGATACAGAGGGAGGGAGATCCATGAGTAAGATTCAAAAGGCGTTTGAAAACAAAAAAGCGTTTATCGGATTTGTCACCGGCGGAGACCCGTCCGTTGAAAAGAGCTGCGAGCTGATTCTGGATATGGCAAAAAGCGGCGCGGACCTCATCGAAATCGGGATTCCCTTTTCCGACCCGATTGCGGAGGGCCCCGTCATTCAGGAGGCCAACATCCGCGCGCTGGCGGCCGGCGCGGATACGGAAGCGATGTTCCGCATCGTGGAAACCGTGCGGAAACAGACGGATGTCCCCCTCATCTTTTTAACCTATTTGAACCCCGTATTCAAGTATGGCTACGAGCGTTTCTTCACGCGCTGCGAAAGCGTGGGGCTGGACGGGATCATCATTCCCGACCTTCCCTTTGAGGAGAAAGGCGAGCTGTCCGGTATCGCGGAATCGCACCATGTGGACGTGATCTCCCTGATCGCGCCCACCTCGGCGGACAGAATCCGGAAAATCGCGGCGGAAGCGAAAGGGTTCCTGTACATTGTATCCTCCATGGGCGTTACAGGCATGCGCAGCGAAATCAAAACAGACCTGGCCTCCATCATCGAAACAGCCCGGTCTGTGAGCAAAATCCCCGTGGCTGTCGGCTTTGGGATCAACACGCCGGAGCAGGCGCGTAAAATATCCGGGCTTGCCGACGGCGTCATTGTGGGCAGCGCAATTGTGAAACTCATTGCGCAATACGGAAAGAACGCGGACAGCGCTCTTTCCGCTTATGTCCGGGAGATGAAGGATTCCATCCGTTAATTCAAAAAACCAAATGGACCGGGCAAAGCCCGCCGGCGGCACACCGGCGGGCCTTTTTTATGGCAGGGTCAGGCGGATTCCGTCGTATGCCGCCTGTGTGTCCGGAAAAATCCGGCGGGCGGCGTCAAGAGATTCCCCGGGATTTAAGCACGCCGGGCTGAAATGGGTCAGCCAAAGCTGTTTCACGCCCGCTTTTTTTGCAAGGCCGGCGCTGTCCGAAAACACCATATGCCCCCGCTCCTCCATTTTTTCATGCAGTTCATCGCTGCCGTACATGCCTTCGCAGATGAGCAGATCGGCGCCGCGCGCAAATTCCGCGATCGAGGGTACCGGCTGGGTATCGGTGCAGTAGCAGACGAAAAGCGGTTTGCGTTCGCCGTCCAGAACCATCGGCGGTTCTATCTCCCGCCCGTCCTCCAGCCGGACCGGCTGCCCGGCATGCAGGGTCCTGTACAGCGGCTTCGGTATCCCAAGCTGTTCCGCTTTGGATGGGTTGAACACCGGTTTGCGTTTCACTTTCACGCCATAGCCAAAGCAGGGTATCCCATGGCTCAGCGGCAGATATGAAATTTGCAGCCCATTCAGTTCAACCGTTCCGCTTTGGCCCGTTTCAAGTTCCCCGATCCGGACCGGGTATGGCAGCACCGGAGCAATGACCATCAGCGAGCCGGCAACCTGCCCGAGCCCCGCCGGGCCAATGATTGTCAGGGGCGTCGTTTTTCCGCCGTTGCCAAGCGTAAGCAGCAGACCCGGCAGCCCGGCAATATGATCCGCGTGAAAATGGGTGATCAGCAGCGTATCAAGGCGGCTCAACTTGCAGCCGGCTTTTTTCAGCGCGATCTGGGTCCCCTCGCCGCAGTCAATCAGAAGCGCGCTGCCCTGAACCTCCATCCAGCAGCAGGCCAGCCAGCGGTTCTCCAGCGGGATCACGCCCCCCGTACCCGGCAGACAGACATCTAACAATTCCGCCACCCCTTTCTTTACAATCGCGTTACGTAAAAATTTACAGCCGCTTCTATTTTTTCGGCAGAAATCATTGTATACTGGTTATAACAGTTTTCAGAAGCTAAACCACCGTATAGAAAAGGGGGCATGGGAATGAACCGTCCGGAAGACCGGGCAATCCTTCAAGCGCAGCTTCCGTTTTGGGATCATCTCTCCGCGCAGGAGCGGGAACGGCTGCTGCAAAACGCCCTGGCGGTCAAATATCCGAAGGGGACAAATATCCATGGCGGCGATCAGGACTGCATCGGCGTGCTTTTAATCAAAAGCGGCACTCTGCGCACCTATATGCTTTCGGAGGAAGGGCGGGAAATTACGCTTTACCGCCTTTACGAAGGGGACGTCTGCATCCTGTCCGCCTCCTGCATTCTCAACAGCATCACTTTTGAAGTCCATATTGACGCCGAGTCCGACTGCGAAACGCTCCAGATCAGCGCGCCGGTTTTTTCCGAGCTTTCCCATACCAATGTTTTTGTTGAAAATTTTTCCTACCGGCTCGCGGCCGACCGCTTTTCCGATGTCATGTGGACCATGCAGCAGATTCTGTTTATGAGCTTTGACAAGCGGCTCGCCGTTTTTCTATCGGATGAGCTCGCCAAAACACAGGATGATACCATCCGGCTGACCCATGAACAGGTGGCAAAATATATCGGCAGCGCCCGCGAGGTGGTATCGCGGATGCTGAAATATTTCGCCGACGAGGGGATCGTACAGCTGTCCCGGGGCGGGATCCGCGTATTGGACCGCAAAAAGCTCCGGCAGATGACCTGACATAAGCCGCAACCCGCAGCAGAGGAACGAATCATGAGGAGGATTTTTATGAAAAGCATCGTGGTATTCTATTCCCTGGAAGGCAATACCCGCCTGATCGCGCAGGCCATCGCGGAAGCAACCGGGGCGGCATTATTGGAACTCAGGCCAAAGCGGGAAATTCCAAAAAAAGGGTTCGGGAAATTTTTTTACGGAGGAAAAAGCGTCATGCTTCATGAACAGCCCGAACTGCAAAATGAGTTTCCGGACTTTGCGGAGTATGACACCGTTTTGATCGGCACCCCCATCTGGGCGGGATCGTTTTCCGCCCCGGTCAACACCTTTTTAAAAACCCAAAGTCTGGTGGGCAAAAAAATTGCCTTGTTTGCCTGTCATAAAGGCGGCGGCGCGAATAAATGTTTTGAGAATCTGAAAAAAAAGCTGCCGGGCTGCAAATTTCTGGGGGAACTCTCCCTGATCGACCCGCTTGCGCGCAATCCCGAAGAAAACAGGCAAAAAGCGATCGCGTGGGCACAGTCGCTGCATTTGGCCTGATTTTTTGCGGATTGCATCAGACATGATAGATTGCTTCCAGCTCCCGGAGCCTGCGCTGATTTTCCAAATCCAACGCGGCGGGCGCAAGATTGCGCGCGCGGTATTCTCCCGGCGACTCCCCTGTCGCGCGGCGGAAAACCTTGCAAAAATAGTTGGCGCCCGAATAGCCGGCCATGTCCGCCACCATCTCAATACTGTAATCCCGGTTCTGGAGCATGAGTTTGGCGTTGTCCAGCTTGACCGACTGCAAAAACTTGCCCGGGCTTTCTCCGGTGTCGGCTGTAAACATGCGGATGAGATGGCTTTTTGTCACGCCCAGCCGCTGCGCCAGCTCCTCCACGCCTCCCAGAAAAGCAAATTCCTCCCGCATGACCACGATTGCGTCCCGCACAAGCGGGCTGTATTCGGTTTTCTTATCCGCACAGCCGGAGAGCGCCTCCATCAGCAGCGCATAGGCTTCGGCCGATGCCGTATAGATATCTTTCGGCATCCCGCTGCGGGCGTGATGGCAGATGCGTCCCAGCAGCCGGTCTACCCTGCCGCCGCTTCCGACAGGCTGAAAATAGCCGATGCGGCCAAGCAGGTCTTCCCCATTTTCCAGCAGCAGATAGAGGTATCGGGTTTCCTCCATCGGATACAGCAAAAGCCCGGCGGCATCCGGAACCGTAATGATGCAGTCCGCAAGATATCCGCACTTTTGGCCCTCGAATTCCGCTTCTCCCTCGCCGCTCAGCAGATAGAGAAACAGCGCGCTGTGTTCTCCGCTGACTGCGGCGGGGGATTTTTTTGCCGCCTGATAACCGCATCTCGTCGGATAGACCCATGTAAAGTTTTCGGGGACCGGAAAATCCATCGGGAAAGCGCCATATTCCATATCATCCGTGCAAAACATCAATTTATCACCATTATTATCAAATTATTACCCTTGTCTGATTGTAAATCGGCTGTTATAATAGCGGTATAAGCTAATATTAATAGTATAACACGAAAAAACAAAAAATCAATAAATCACCACAGGAGGCAGGAAGATGGCAAGCATTACTCTGAAAAATATCTATAAAATTTATCCCGGCGACGTCACCGCTGTCCACGATTTCAGCTTGGAAATTCAGGATAAGGAATTTATCATTCTGGTTGGGCCTTCCGGCTGCGGAAAATCCACCACGCTGCGTATGATTGCCGGTCTGGAGGAAATCTCCAAAGGCGAGCTTTTCATCGGCGACCGCCTCGTCAACGACGTTGCCCCAAAAGACCGCGATATCGCGATGGTATTCCAGAATTACGCGCTTTATCCGCACATGACTGTATTTAAAAATATGGCTTTCGGCCTTCAGCTGCGCAAGACTCCCAAGGACGAGATCAAGCAGAAGGTGGAAGAGGCCGCAAAGATCCTCGACATTGAGCACCTGCTCAACAGAAAGCCCAAGGCTCTGTCCGGCGGCCAGAGACAGCGTGTTGCCCTCGGGCGCGCCATGGTCCGCGACCCCGCCGTATTCCTGCTCGACGAGCCCCTTTCCAATCTGGACGCAAAGCTGCGTACCGCAATGAGATCGGAAATTACCAAGCTGCATAAACGTCTGGGCACCACCTTCGTCTATGTTACCCATGACCAGACCGAAGCGATGACCATGGGCGACCGCATCGTTGTCATGAAAGACGGCTTCATCCAGCAGGTGGATACCCCGCAAAACCTGTACGACAAACCCTGCAACATGTTTGTGGCGGGCTTCATCGGTTCCCCGCAGATGAACTTTCTGGATGTTACCATTGAGAAAAAAGGCAGCGGCTTTGTGGGCATGTTCGGCAATTCCGAAATCACAATTCCCGCCGGAAAAGCTTCTCCGGAAGTCCTCGCGCCCTATGTCGGGAAAGTGGTCGCGCTGGGAATCCGTCCGGAAAACCTGCATGACGAAGAAGCCTACAACAATATTACCACCGCCAGCGTAATTGAGGCCAACGTTGACCTGGCCGAACTGATGGGCTCCGAAATCTTCCTGTACATGACCAGCGGCGACGCCAAGCTCGTCGCCAAAGTCCCGCCCCGCAGCAGCGCCAAGGATGGGGATACCATTAAAATTGCCATCGACTGCACAAAAATTCATCTGTTTGATAAAGAGACGGAAGCGACCATCTGCAACTGATCCCGCTTTTCATTTTCTTCCTTTCAAATCCGGCAGCGAGTTTGCGCGCTGTCGGATTTGCATTTCCCGCTTTATTCGTGATATGATGGATGCAATCGAGATTTGTTTGTCAAACGGGGGATTCTGATGGGTATTTTCGGCAATCGCATGAACCGTCCCGGGCCCGGCATTCCAAAAAACGCCCCGTCCAAAAAGGGGCTGGCCCTGTTTTGGGATATTTTGTTCCGTGAATTTTTTGAACTTGTGAAACTGAACCTTTTGTTCTGCGCCTTCTGCCTGCCGGTGGTCACCATCCCCGCGGCATGCACCGCCATGAGCAAAATTACGGTCACTATGGTGCGCGACCAAAATCACTTTTTATGGGCTGATTTCTGGGCGGAGTTCAAGGCCGATTTCAAGAAATCGGAGGGCGCCGGCGCGCTGATTTTCCTCGGCATCGGGGCAGGGGTGTTTGGGGCATGGTTTTACAGCAAAATGCTCACTTCCGGTCCGTTTTTTTATCTCCCGCTGGCCCTTTCCTGCCTGATTGTGCTGGTGCTGATGGTGATGGGGTTTTATGTTTTCCCCATGATTGCGCTGGTGGACCTCCCCTTCAGGCAAATCGTCCGGAATGCGTTCCTGCTGACTTTCGTCTGCCTGCACTACAACCTTCTGGCACTGGTGATTACCGCAGGGCTGACCCTGTTTGCCGTGGCATTGCTTCCGGTTACCCTTTTGCTGTTCCCGTTTTTATGGTTTGCACTGATGAATTTTATCACCACATTCTGTGCCTATTACGGTATCCGGAAATACGTGATCTCCGAAAAGGAATCCTGATAAAAAATGCCGCTTTTGCAAGCGGCATTTTTCCTTCTTATATGTTTCCAAACAGCTTTTTGTCCAGCCCGGTCTTTTCCAGCGTGTAAACCAGAAGCAGCCCGAGTCCCGCGCAGGGGATAATCTGGCCGATTCCCACGCTCAAAGCGTTGATCAGGAAGATTTTCATGGTGAATCCTCCCGAGAAGAAATAGGTCAGCTCCAGCCCGATGATTACGGCGTTTACCAGAATCGGCGGAACCGCGGACCAGACCGGGATGTTTTTGACGCGGACATTCCGCAGCCGGTAGGACAGCAGCGAAGCAACCAGCGTTGCCAGCGTGCCGAACACGATATCCGGCGGCAGAGTCGCCCCCAGCAAAACGCCAATCGCGTTCGAGAGCAGGCATCCCAGCGTCACGCCCCAGACACCCGCCGGCGACAGAACGGCGAGCAGCCCAAGCGCCTCCGAAATGCGCATCTGGACGACGCCGAACGTCAGCGGCGCCAGCGCAAGGCTGACAGCGGTATAAAGCGCGGCGATCATTGAGCAGACCGCCAGCTTTCTGACATTGATTGTTTTCATATTCAATTTTCCTTTCGTAGGCGCTGCAAAAACGTTTGCGCACCCTAGTTTGTTTTAAGGTCAGGAATTTCCGACTGACCGCCGTTTGTGTAAAACGGCACAATAATTGTATCGCAAATCTGTAAAAAATGCAACTGCAGATTGTTATTATGACGGTTTTATAGTATAATAATGGGTAATTTAATCGCAATCGGAGGTCATCACGCATGGCATACCTGCAGGGAACCTATCCCGTGGCAAAAAAGCGGGAACCCGCCCGCGGAATTTACGATTACACCATCTGCTGTCCGTCTATTGCCGAGCAGGCACAGCCCGGGCAGTTTGTTCATATCCGCGTGGACGGTTTTTCGCTGCGCCGGCCGATCTCCATCTGCGAGACCGACCCGCCGGCCGGCACCATCCGCATCGTCTTTGAGGTGCGCGGGGCCGGTACGGAAAAACTGGCCCAAACCGGTGAAAACGGGACGATGGACCTGCTCGGGCCGCTTGGCAGCGGGTTTACCCTTCCGAAGCCCGGCCGGAAGCTGATTGTGGTGGGCGGCGGCATCGGCGTGCCGCCCATGGTGGAAACCGCCAGGCGCTTCGGCGGGGATACCACCGCTATCATAGGATTCCGCAGCCGGGACGCCGTGATCCTCGAAGACGACTTCAAACGCCTCGGCTGTGACACCCGGCTTGCAACCGACGACGGCTCGGCCGGTTATCGCGGCTTTGTGACCGGCCTGCTGGAGCAGCGGCTGGCGGAGGGCGATGCGGATCTGATCTGTGCCTGCGGTCCGATGCCGATGCTGCGCGGCGTTGTAGCGATGGCGCAGGCGCACGGAATCCCAACACAGGTCTCCCTGGAGGAACGCATGGGATGCGGCGTGGGCGCCTGCCTGGTCTGCGCCTGCAAAACCGTAAGGGACGGCCGCGAAATCTTTTCCCACGTCTGCAAGGACGGCCCGGTATTTGACGGAAAGGACGTGGTGTTTGAATGAGCAGCCTGAAGGTCACCGTTGCGGGGGTCGCATTCAAAAATCCTGTAATCCTTGCGTCCGGCTGCTGCGGCTTCGGACGCGAATACGATAAACTTTATCCCGTGGAGAAATTGGGCGGCCTTTCGCTGAAAGGGACCACCCTGCTGGAACGGCAGGGCAACCCGCCCTGCCGCATTGCCGAAACGCCGTCCGGCATGCTGAATTCCGTGGGACTGCAAAACCCCGGCGTGGAGGCATTGCTCGAAAAGGAGCTGCCCGCGCTTTCCCGACGCGACACGGTGGTCATCGCCAACGTTGCCGGTTCCACGCCGGAGGATTACTGCGCCATCGCGGAGCGTCTGGATGACAGCACCGTTGATCTGCTGGAGGTCAACATCTCCTGCCCCAATGTCAAAGAGGGCGGCGCGGCTTTCGGTACCTCCTGCGAAACCGCCGCGAGCGTGGTCGCCGGCATGCGCCGGTATACCTCCAAGCCGATGATGGTCAAGCTGTCGCCGAACGTGACCGACATTGTCTCGATTGCCAAAGCGGTGGAGGGGGCGGGAGCCGACGCCGTTTCGCTGATCAACACCCTGCTTGGCATGCGCATTGACCTCAAGACCCGCCGCCCCGTCCTGCACAACAATGTGGGCGGGCTTTCCGGCCCGGCCGTCTTCCCTGTGGCTGTGCGGATGGTCTGGCAGGTGGCAAACGCCGTCCAGATTCCCGTCGTGGGGCTGGGCGGCATCGAAAAGTGGCAGGACGCCATCGAAATGATGATGGCGGGCGCGCGCGCAATCCAGATCGGCGCCGCTTTGTTCAGCGACCCTTACGCCCCGCTCAAGGTTTTGGCGGGCATGGAGCAGTGGCTTGACGAAAACGGCATTGACGACATCAACGAGATCGTTGGGACAGTCAGGCCATGGTAAGCGGCTGACCGGAAAAGTTTTGATTCTCGGAGGAACTTATGGAAACTACGATTTACCTGATCCGCCACGCGCAGGCGGAAGGCAACTGGAAGCGGCTGTTTCAGGGGCATACCGACGCCGAAGTCAGCGATATCGGACGGCAGCAGCTTGCGCTGCTTACAGAGCGGATGCGGGACATCCGCTTTGACGCGGTCTACGCAAGCCCTCTCGCCCGCGCCGTCCAGACTGCTCAGGCCGTCAATAAAGGGGTTCCCATTACAATCCGGCCCGAACTGATGGAGATCAACGGCGGCGCGTTTGAAGGCGTTCCGTTCAGCGAACTGCCGCGGCGGTTCCCGGAGGCATTTGAGCGCTGGGAGAAATATCCCGAGCTTTGCGTCCCTCCGGAAGGGGAGCCGATGGCGGAGGTATACGCCCGCATGAAAGCTGCCGTCGGCGGGATTGCGCGGGAAAACGCCGGGAAAACCGTTGCGGTTGTCTCCCACGGCTGCGCGATCCGCTGCTACCTATGCTACGCCAGCGGCCGGGGAATCGAAAAATTGCGCTATATGCCGTGGTGCGATAATACCGCGGTCAGCAAACTTGTATATGACCACCGGTTTCTTCCAAAACTGATTTATCTGAACGACTCCGGGCACCTGCCTGCAGAACAGTCCACCTTTGCAACACAGGACTGGTGGAAAAAAGTGCCGGAACTGCCCGAAGAAGAACCCGCAAAAGGAGAAGTATTATGAAAATTATGGCTGTTGATTACGGAGACGCCCGCACCGGGCTGGCTGTCTGCGACCGCACGGAATATCTGGCTTCGCCCGTCGGTGTCATCCACGACCGCACATTTGACAGCATCCTGCGCAAAGTGGCGGCGGCCGTTACCGAATTTGACGTCGGCATGGTGGTGGTCGGCCACCCGCTCAATATGAACGGTTCCGCCGGCCCGCGGGCAAAGCTGTGCGAAAGCTTCGCGGAAAAGCTCGGCGAGCTGGTCGGCGTCCCTGTCCGGCTTTGGGACGAACGCGGTACTACAGTGTCCGCCATCGGCTACCTCAACGAAACGGATACGCGCGGAAAAAAGCGCAAAGAAGTGGTGGATGCTGTCGCGGCTACCATTATTTTGGAAAGCTTCCTCAATTATCGTAAAAACCACGTGGAAATGAGTGGAAATTCTGATAATAGCGTAGTAAAATAGCTTTATTGGAAAGTATCAAACAAAGGAGCACCATCATGGATTACAACGCACTTGCAGACCTGCTGTTCCCCCGGATTGCCACGGTGCCGGCCGATATTGAAGCCGGCTATCCGCCGCGGCAGCTTCCGGAAGGAGCCAAAGTGACCCGCATCGCCCCCAGCCCCACCGGCTTCATGCACCTGGGCAACCTGTTCGGGGCCATTGCGGACGAGCGTCTCGCCCACCAGAGCGGCGGCATCTTCTATCTGCGTATCGAGGATACCGACCAGAAGCGCGAGGTGGCGGGCGGCGTGGAAACGATTCTGAACGTTTTCCGCGACTACGAGCTGAGCTTTGACGAAGGGGCCGTCCTTGACGGGGACAACGGTCTTTACGGGCCGTACCGACAGCGACAGCGTGCGCAGATTTATCAAACCTATGCCAAATGGCTGGTGCGGCAGGGCAAGGCGTACCCTTGCTTCTGCACCGAGGAAGAACTTGCCGCCATCCATGAGAAGCAGGCGGAACAAAAAGAAAACTTTGGCTATTACGGCAAATGGGCTGTCCACCGCGACATACCCTTTGATGAAATAAAGAAACGGCTGGACGCCGGGGAGCCGTTTGTGCTGCGTTTTCGCAGCGAAGGCTGCCTTGAACACCGCGTGAAATTCAACGACCTGGTGAAGGGCGCGATGGAATTTCCCGAAAACGATCAGGATGTGGTGCTGCTCAAATCCGACGGCATCCCGACCTATCATTTCGCGCATGTGGTGGACGACCACCTGATGGGCACCACCCACGTCGTGCGCGGCGAGGAATGGCTTGCGACGCTGCCGATTCATCTGCAGCTGTTCCAGGCCATGGGCTGGAAGCCGCCGAAATATATCCACACCGCCCAGCTGATGAAGATGGACGGCGAATCCAAGCGCAAGCTTTCCAAGCGCAAGGACCCCGAACTGGCGCTTGATTTTTATCAGCAGCAGGGCTACTGCGTACCGGCGGTGAAGGAATATATCCTCACCCTGCTGAATTCCAATTTTGAGGACTGGCGCCTTGCCAACCCTGACGCCCCGATGGAGGACTTTGTGTTCACCACCAAAAAAATGGGGGTTTCCGGCGCGCTGTTTGACATCGAAAAGCTCAACGACGTTTCCAAAAACGTGATCTCCCGGATGACCGCGGAAGAGGCCTATACCCTGCTGTCCGCATGGGCGAAGCAGTTTGACGAACCGTTTTACGCGCTGCTCTCCCGCGACCCGGGCTATGCAAAAGCCATTCTGGCAATCGGCCGCGGAGGCAAAAAGCCCCGCAAGGACCTTGCGGTCTGGAGCGAGGCGAAAGCTTATATGGACTTTTTTTTCGACGAGCTGTTCCGGCCGGATTATACGGCGTACCCTGAAAACACCCTCGGCGATATCCGGCAGATTCTAAACGACTATGCCGGGGTCTATGATCCCGCCGACGACAGCGGCCAGTGGTTCGAGCGCATCAAGGCGCTGTCGGACAGGCTGGGGTATGCCTCCAACATGAAGGACTATAAAAAGAACCCCGAAGCGTACCGGGGAAGCGTGGCCGATGTCAGCATGGTCATCCGCGTGGCGGTGACCGGGCGGCAGAATTCCCCCGACATGTACGATGTGATGCAGGTGCTCGGGCAGAAACGGGTTCTGGAGCGTCTGCAAAAAGCGGCTGCAAACTGAATATTTGGAGAGTGATGATCAATGGGCGAAACCGCCTCTAATTTTATCCATGAAATCATTGATGAAGATCTTGCAAACGGGCTGAAAGAACGGATTCATACCCGTTTCCCGCCGGAGCCGAACGGCTACCTGCATATTGGCAGCGCAAAAGCGATCTGGATTAATTACAGCACCGCCAAGAAATATAACGGCCTGTTTAACCTGCGTTTTGACGACACCAACCCCGTCAAAGAGGATACCGAATACGTGGAATCCATCGAAGAGGACCTGCGCTGGCTGGGCGCCATCCCGGACGGCATCTATTACGGTTCCGATTATTTTGACCAGTGCTATTCCTACGCCGTCCAGCTGATCAGGGACGGGAAGGCGTACGTCTGCGATCTCACCCCGGACGAAATGCGCGAGTACCGCGGCACTTTGAAAGAGCCGGGCAGGGAAAGCCCCTACCGCGGCCGTTCCGTCGAGGAAAACCTCGACCTGTTTGAGCGGATGAAAAATGGCGAATTCCCCGACGGCAGCAAGACGCTGCGCGCGAAAATCGATATGGCTTCGCCGAACATGAACATGCGCGACCCCGCGATCTACCGGATTGTGCGCGCCCACCACCATCGCCAGGGCGACAAATGGTGCATCTACCCGCTTTATGACTACGCGCATCCGATTCAGGACGCGATCGAGGGGATTACCCATTCCCTCTGCTCGCTGGAATTTGAGAACCACCGGCCGCTTTACGAGTGGGTGGTCGATAATATCAATTTTGCCAAAAAACCCAAGCAGCGGGAATTTGCGCGGCTCAACATCACCCATACGGTGATGTCCAAGCGCTATCTGCGCGAACTGGTGGAAACGGGCAAGGTGGACGGCTGGGACGACCCGCGCATGCCGACGCTCTGCGCCCTGCGCCGCCGCGGCTATACCCCCGGCTCCATCTTTGAATTTGTCAAACGTGCGGGTGTCGCAAAGGCCAACAGCCTTGTGGACATCAGGCTGCTGGAATACTGCATCCGCGAGGAACTGAACGCGTCCGCGCCCCGCCGTATGGCGGTCACCGAACCGCTCAAGGTTGTGATTACCAATTATCCCGCCGGGCAGACGGAGTTTTTCGAGGTGGCAAACAACCCTGTCGACCCCGAAGCGGGTTCCCGCCAGGTCGCTTTCTCGGGGGAGCTTTATATTGAGCAGTCCGACTTTGCGGAGGTTCCCCCGCCGAAATATCAGCGGCTCAAACCGGACGGCGAGGTCCGCCTGATGGGCGCTTATATCATCCGCTGCAACGAGATCGTGCGGGATGAAAACGGCGAGATCAAAGAGCTGCGCTGTACCGCCGACCTGGAAACCAAAAACGGCGTCCCCGCGGACGGGCGCAAGGTGCGCGGTACTATCCACTGGGTTTCCGCTCCCCACGCCGTGGACGCGCAGATCATGCTCTACGACAACCTGTTCACGCTGGAAAACGTGGCGGATGTTCCGGAAGGCACCAATTATCTGGACTTTCTGAGCCCCGACTCGCTTGCGGTTCTCAAAAACTGCAAGCTGGAAGCTTCGCTTGCGCAGGCAAAGCCGGGCGACCGGTTCCAGTTTGTCCGGATGGGTTATTTCTGCGCCGACAGCCGCAACAGCGGGACTTTTAACCGCGTCGTTACTTTAAAGGACAGCTTCAAAATATAATCCCGTTCAGCGCTCCTCGGATTTGAGAAAGGATGTGCCAAATTGGAACCGGAAAACAACAATGTTTTGTCTTTTGCAAAAAAGATCTGGCATTCCTATCTGGTAGACAGGGATTACGCCTTCCTTCTTCCGCATTTCGATGAACAGCTCAGTTGGATAGGGACCGGGAAGGATGAGTTTTTTCTCTCTTCGGAGGAAACTCTGGCCGCTGTGCGCCGCAACCTGAGTAAAGATTCCGGCCCGCTGGATATCCTGCGCGAATGCTACCATCCGATCAGCCTTGGCGACGGGGTTTGGCTGGTAGTTGGTTTCCTCATTGCCTGCGCTCCGGGAGGCAGGGAGGATCTTGCGCTTTTCCCAATCCGATTTACCGCCGCCGTCCGCCGGGACCCGGAGGTTGAATTCAAAATCATTCATTTTCATACCTCCGCACCAAGCGATTTGCAGGAGAACGGGGCATTGTTCCCCGCATGCATTTCGCGGCGCTCCTACGAGACGCTCGTTCGCCAAATGAGCAAAAAAACCCGGGAAATGGAGGCTCTCGCCAACGGCATTTCCGGAGGGGTGGCGAAAATCCGGCTGGACGCGGACCGGCTCACGCTGCTTTACGCAAACGAGGGTTTTTTTCAGCTGAGCGGGCGGACCCGCGCGCAGTGCGAAGACGCCCTGCATCAGGGCAGACTCGCGCAGGTAATCCATCCGGACGATTGCCGGGAACTGCTGGCGGCTCTTTACGGAACGGCCGGCACCAACGAGACGCTTTCCAGGGAGATTCGCATCTGCAGATACGACGGAACCACGGCATGGATCTACCTGCGGGTCACATTTTTGGAAATGCAGGGCGGGCGTCCGGTATTTCAAGGCGTTTTTGTGGATTTGACCGAACAGAAAAAGACCCAGCAGAACCTTGAACGGACCAACCGTGAGCTTCGGCAGCTCACCGATTCCATTCCCGGCGGCGTTGCCGCCGTGCTTTTGGACGAGGGGCTTTCCCTGCTCTACGCCAACGCCCGCTTTTTCAATCTTATGGGATTCCCCAATGATGACGGTCAAAACGGCAGCCGCCGGCTGGGCGAGTCTGTGCACCCTGACGACCTTCCCGGTCTGCAGGAGCTGCTGCACAACCGGATCACCCGCAATGAAATGGCACATACGGAATGCCGGGTCCGTTCGGCCGACGGAAAAAATATCTGGCTGGCCCTCAACGCAAGCAAAATTGACGACCAGGACGGATTCCCTGTGATGCTTTGCGTATTCATGGATATTACAAATCTGAAATCCGTGCAGCAGGCGCTTGAGATCGAAAAAGAGCGCTACCGGATCGTTGCCGGTTTCAGCAAGGACCTTCTGTTTGAATATGACATTGCAACCGGTTCCCTGTGCTATTTTAATTCGGGGACGGGGATGCAGCGGTCCGAACGGTATTTTCATTCCTTTCGGGATGAAATGCTCGAAAAAAACGCGGTTTTTTCCGAAGACCTTCCCGTTTTTCAGCAGCTTTGCGACCATATGGAAAACGGAGTCAGTGAATTTTCCTTCGAGCTGCGGTGCAGCCTTCTGGCCGGCCAGTACGGCTGGATACGTGTGCAGGGGAAAACCATCTGCGACGAACTGGGCGAACCGGTCAAGGCGATCGGACTGATTTCCAATATCGACGCGCAGAAGCGGGAAATGGAAGGGCTGATTGAAAAAGCCCAGTTTGACACTTTGACCGGCCTTTATAACCGGGGCACAGCCGAAACGCTGATCGGGCAGGCAATCGCCCGGGAGCCTAACCGGCAGCATGCGTTCATCATCGCCGATCTGGACCGCTTTAAAGACATCAACGACACGCTCGGGCACATGACCGGCGACTCCGTCCTTACCGAGGTATCCGGCCAGCTGCGCTCCATTATGCGGGATACGGACATTGTGGGGCGCATGGGCGGAGATGAGTTCCTGATCTTTATAAAAAATATCGGTTCGGTGAGGGCAATCCGCCGCAAAGCGCAGGAAATCTGCGATATCTTCCGCGGTACCCGAATCGGGCGGAACGGCCGCCCGATTTCCGGCAGCGTTGGGGTTGCCCTGTACCCGCATGACGGGGAAAGCTTTGACGAGCTGTTCGTCAAGGCCGACGCCGCCCTGTACGGCGCCAAACGGCGGGGCAAAGACTGCTATATGCTTTATTCCAGTGAAATCGGGCTGACCGACAACGCATCACCGGATACCAGCCTTTCGCCGCCGGATGAAACGGCTTTGGCCATGCCGGGGTTCCAGCAGGCGCTCCGGGAACTGCTCGACTGCGCCGCCGATCCGGATGTCACCATCCAGCAGCTCCTCGCGGGAACGGGCAGGCTGCTCAATCTGTCGAGGGTTGTGCTCCTCGAACCGGCGGGAAATTCCGGCGGGATGCGTGTTGTCAACGAGTGGTGCGGCAAAGGCGCCCCTTCCACAAGGGGAAGCCTGCAAAAAATTTCTGTTTCGGAATGGCGGGACGGGTTCGTACCCTATTTCCGCAGCGGCATGCTGGTGTGCGCCGATGCCCGCATGCTTCACCTTCCGGAATCCATCCGCGTGATCTATGCCCGTTTTTCAACGCGCGCGCAGATCCAGTATCTGATTGGGGATTCCGAGACACCGCATGGGGCGGTCTGCTTTGACATCTGTGACCGGGTGCATGAATGGTCCTGCGAGGAAATCGACGCGCTTTCCGCTTTGGCAAAGGTGATCAGCGCACGGCTGCTGGATTCCCGCGCGAAAGAGCAGTTCAGCGGCCGCAACCTGCTTTTGGAGGCCGCCGCGCACAATCCCAACCTCTACTCCTACGCGGTTCGCCCCAATACATACAAACTGCTTTTTATTGACCCGGGGATGCAGCAGCTTTACCCGGATGCCAACCCCGGCGACCTGTGCTACCAGGCTTTCCGCTTTGGCAGCTTTCCATGCATGCATTGTCCGATGAAGCCGGAAAACGGAGGGATTTCGGAATATTATAACAGTAACCTCGGATGGTGGGTCAACACGACCTCTTCGCGGATTTCCATGGACAGCAACGAAGACGCCACAGTGGTTTGCTTTTCCAATATCACCAGCTTCCGCCGCCGGATTATGACCACCGATTCCCTGACCGGCCTTTCCAATATGACTGAATTTGAAACCGACGCGCTCTCCCTGCTCAAACGGCGCGGCAGGTCCAATTACGCGCTGGTGTATATGGATTTCAACAAATTTAAGTATATCAACGAAGCCTGCGGCTACCATACCGGCGACCAGGTCCTGATTGCTTTTTCGCGGGTCTTGCTTTCTTCCCTGCATCCCGGGGAATTGGCCTGCCGGTATACTTCGGATATGTTTCTCACTCTTTTACGCTATGACGACAGAGGGGAACTGGGAATCCGCCTTCAAAATCTTCAGTCGAAAATGGCGGAGAGCGTGCGGGACATCACGCAGGGTCTCACAATCTCCATTTCGGGGGGCATCTGTTTTGTGGAACCCGACGGCCCCAGCGATTTTATTACGATTGTGGACCGTGCCAATATCGCCCGCAAATCCATTAAAGGTCTTCAGGCGAACGGTTTCGCAATTTATGACCATGCGCTCCACCTCAAAACCACCCGCGAAAAGGAAATCGAACTTTTGATGGCCGGCGCTTTAAAGAACAATGAATTTGTGGCGTTCTTCCAGCCGAAAATTGATCTGAAAACCGGGAAAATCGTGGGTGCGGAAGCGCTTGTGCGCTGGCACAGGGATTTTGGGCAGATGGTGATGCCCTCAGAATTTATTCCACTGTTCGAAAAAAACAGTTTTATCAAACAGCTTGACTTTTATATTCATGATCAGGTATTTCAGCTGCTGCGGAAATGTCTGGATGAAGGGAAGCCTCTGGTCCCGATTTCCGTCAACATTTCCCGCGTCGATATTTTGGACGACCGGTTCATCCCGTTTTTCGAAACCTCTCTGAAAAAATATCAGCTTCCTCCGGAGCTGATTGAGCTCGAACTGACCGAAAGCGTGTTTCTCGACACGACCGATACGCTGATAGAATCCATCAACCGCCTTCGCGCAATGGGCATGCTGTTCTCCATAGACGACTTCGGCTCGGGATATTCTTCCCTGAATCTCCTGCGGCGCCTCCCCATTGACGTGCTCAAGCTGGACCGGGAATTTTTAAGCTCCGGGCATGCCACCCAAAAGGAACAGGCGGTGATTTCCAGCGTGATTCATATGGCGAAATCGCTTGACATTGTAGTGCTGTCCGAAGGCGTGGAGACTGCCGAACAGGCGGAGTTCCTCAGATCTGCGGGCTGTGACCTTGCACAGGGTTTCCTGTATTCCAAACCGCTGCCGATAGACGCATTTCTGAATAAGCTTGCCGCACAGTTTTAAAAAAACGGCATGCCCGATACAGGGGCATGCCGTTTTCCGCGGTTTATTCGGCCTGCAGCTCGTCCAGTGTCCGCTCATAGGACGGCAGAAACTGTTTCAGAAACGTATCCACAGCGGGAAGCTCCATCGCCCTGAGCGCGGTAAGCTGCGCTTCTTTCGCGCTGCAGAAGTCATGGTTGCCCATCTGGATCTCCTCGACACATTTCAGCAGCGCGGAAAGCTTATCGGCCGCTTTTACCAGCTTTCGGACCTGCTTGTCTTCTTCAAAAAAATACGGTTCATACTGTGCGGATAATTCTTTCGGAAGGGCGGACAACAGCCGTTCCGCCGCCGCCCGCTCAATCTGCCGGTAATTTTTGCGGATCTCGGGGTTGTCGTATTTAATTGGTGTCGGGAGATCCCCCGTAATGATTTCACTGCAGTCATGGTACAGCGCGCAGAACACCGCGCGGGACGGCTCCACCCCCGACATCAATGCCAAAACATGTGCGATATACGCCACTTCCAGCGTATGCTCGCTCAGGTTTTCCTGCCTTGCGTTGCGCATCAGCCCCCAGCGGTTGATATATTTCATGCGCGAAAGCAGCGCAAAAAAACTATAGCTTTTCATTCCATCCGCTCCTTTTTATTGATTGGATTTTATCATATCAGAAATTTGCACATTTTAAAAGACGCGCTTTTAAAATGCATTTATTGTGGTATAATTTAACTATCTTTGTTATCGCGTCGCGGAGGTTTATCATGGAATTGCAGCAAAACACAACGTCAAGGCCGTGCCGCAAGGCTTTTTGTATTGCCCTGTTGACAGCGTCTGTCATTTTTATCCCGTTTATGATTTGGGACAAGGGATATTTTTTCTTTTTCGGTGATTTCAACGTCCAGCAGATTCCTTTTTATAAGCTGGCTCATGAGGCGGTGCGCAGCGGAGCTGTTTTCTGGAACTGGTACACCGATCTCGGTGTAAATTTTATCGGCTCCTACAGCTTTTATTTGGTCGGCAGCCCTTTTTTTTGGCTGACGCTGCCGTTCCCCACGGAATTTGTTCCCCACCTGATGGCGCCGCTGTTCATTCTCAAGCATGCCTGCGCCGCATTCACCGGTACGCTTTATTTAAAACGGTTTGTCCGTACGCCGAATTACGCCGTTCTCGGGGGGCTGCTTTACGCCTTTTCCGGATTTGCGGTTTACAATATCTTTTTCAACCACTTTCATGAGGCGATTATCTGTTTCCCCCTGCTGTTGGTTGGGCTCGAGGAACTGATCGTCAACGACCGGCGCGGCCTGTTCGCGCTTTCGGTGGCGATCAACGCGTTTATCAACTATTGGTTTTTCATCGGCGAAGTAGTGTTTGTCATCCTCTATTTTATCATCCGCTCTCTGTCGCCCGACTGGAAGATGAGCTTCCGCAAATTTTTCTGGACAGCGTTCGAATCGGTTATCGGTGTCCTGCTGTCGATGTGCCTGCTGCTGCCCTCGGTGCTTGCGATTACGGGCAATCCCAGAACCGGCATCACAGAACTGCTCGACGGCTGGAATTTCTGGCTGTACTGGCATTGCCAGCTTTATCCCGCAATCGGTGCTTCCGCTTTTTTCCCGCCCGACCTGCCCTCACGCCCCAACCTGTTCCCCGACCGCGGGGCAAAATGGGCTTCGCTTTCGGCATGGCTGCCGTTTTTCAGCATGTCCGGCGTCATTGCCTACCTGCAGTGCAAGCGCGACTGGCTGCGCAGAATCCTGCTGATCAGCTTCCTGTTCGCGCTGGTTCCGGGCCTGAACAGTATGTTCATTCTGTTTAACGGTTCCTATTATGCGCGCTGGTACTATATGCCGGTGCTGCTGATGGCGCTTGCCACCATCCGCGCGCTGGAAAACCGCTCGATCAACCTGAACCGCGGATTCCGCTGGACAATGGTCATCACCGCCGCAACCTCCGCGATTCTGGCGTTTACGCCCATCATTGATTCTTCCGGAAAAGTTACCTGGGGGCTTACCAAATATCCCGAACGCTTTCTTGCCATCGCCGCCATCGCCTTGGCGGGGCTGATTGCTCTGGGGATCCTCCTTCGGCGCTACCGCGAATCCAGACTGTTTTTCCGCATGCTCTGCGGCTGCCTGTGCTTTATCATTGTCGCTTATACCGGCACCTTTATCGGCATGGGCAAAACCCATTCGGACGATACCGATTTCATCCGCGACGTGGCCCTGAAAGGGCGCTATCAGCTCCAGCTTCCAGACAGCGATACCTTCGCGCGGTCGGATATTTATAAAGGCATGGACAACCTTGGCATGTACTGGCATCTGCCGAATATCCAGGCTTTCCACAGCATTATCCCTGTTTCCATCATGGATTTTTATCCAAAAGTCGGCGTCAAGCGCGACGTATCCTCCAAGCCGGAGACAAAATACTATCAGCTGCGTCCCCTGCTCTCCGTACGCTGGCTGTTCGTCAAGGAAGATGAAGAGGACCAGGACCTGATGCCCGGGTGGGAACTGCAGTCCACGCAGCTTGGCTACCACGTCTATGAGAACCAGAATTTTATCCCGATGGGCTTCACCTATGACTATTATATCAATGAGCGTGATTTTGAAAAAATCCCGGAAGAAAAACGGGCGGCCGTGCTCCTGCGCGCATTGATCCTGCCGGACGACGACAGCCTGGATTACACCGACATTCTCGAGCGGATGCCGCAGGAATATTATGAGGATCTGGGTGAAAAGGATTATTTCACCGACTGCCAGAACCGGCGCGCAACCGCCGGGGATTCGTTCGTCATCGACCGGCGCGGTTTTACCTCCGCAATCAATCTTCCGCGCGAAAATCTGGTCTTCTATTCGGTTCCCTATGACAAGGGCTGGTCTGCTACGGTAAACGGGGAACCGGCTGAAGTCCAGAAGGTCTCCATTGGGTTCATGGCGGTCCGCGCGCCGGAGGGACAGAATACCATCCGCTTTACGTATACCCCGCCCGGTCTGTATGCCGGCATTGCCGCAAGCGCCGGCGGGCTGGTGCTGCTGCTCATTTATCTGCTGCTCTGGAAACGCTTCCGAAAAGCCGTCCCTGAAAAAGAGAAGCCTGTTGAAGGCGGGGAATCCGACGTTTTCTATCCCGAAGACGAACCGCGGGCGGAATGGCTGGAAGCCCCGGAAAGCGAGGCCGAAGACGAGCTTCCAAAGCCGCCCGAAGACTGGTTCGATTCGCCCGATGCGCCGGAAAATAACGACCGTTGACTTTCAAAAGGAGGCTCACAGATGAACGAAACCCTATACCTTGTCATCCCCTGTTACAACGAACAGGAGGTGCTGCCAGAAACCTCCAAACGCCTTGCGGCAAAGCTGGGCGGCATGATGGACAAAGGGGTGGTATCGGAGAACAGCCGCATTCTGTTCGTGGACGACGGCAGCCGGGACACCACCTGGGCCATCATTGCCGACCTGCATAAAAAGCAGCCCCGTCTGTTTTCCGGGCTGAAGCTGGCGCATAACCGCGGGCATCAGAACGCGCTTGTGGCGGGGCTGACCATGGCCAGGGAGTACTGCGACATGGCGATCTCGCTGGACGCCGACCTGCAGGACGATGTGGACGCGATTGACAAATTCGTCAGCGAATATTACAGCGGCTGTGATATTGTATACGGTGTGCGCTCGTCACGCGCCAAGGACACCGTTTTTAAACGTTCCACCGCGCTCGGTTACTATAAATTCCTCAAGCTGATGGGTGTCGAAATCGTTGAAAACCACGCCGATTACCGGCTGATGAGCCGACGCGCGCTCGAAGCGCTCATGCAGTATGACGAAGTGAACCTGTTTCTGCGCGGAATCGTGCCGCTCATCGGCTTTCGCACCTCCATCGTCACCTACGAACGCAACGAGCGGTTCGCGGGAGAATCCAAATATCCGCTCAAAAAGATGCTGGCGTTCGCCATCGACGGCATCACTTCCTTTTCGGTGAAGCCCATCCGGTTCATCACCGCTCTCGGGATGCTGATTTTCGCGGGCAGTGTCATCGCCCTGCTCACACTGCTGCTGCTCAAGCTGTTCGGATATACCGTCACAGGCTGGACAACCCTGATGGGCTCCATCTGGGCCATCGGAGGCATCCAGCTGCTCTGTCTGGGCGTCATCGGCGAATATATCGGCAAAATTTATATTGAGGTCAAGCACCGTCCGCGTTTCCTCGCGGACCGCTTTCTAAACCAAAAATAGAGGAGGACCATTCTATGTCACAGTATCAGCTCAAATATGGAAAAGCAACCGCAGCCGTTAATTCCGTCGGAGGCGAGCTTGCTTCTTACACAGCCGCAAATGGCAGGAATTACATCTGGAAGGGCGACCCGGTAGTCTGGGCGAGCCATTCCCCCGTGCTGTTCCCGGTGGTCGGCACCACCATCGACGGCAAAATCAAAATCGCAGGCAAAGAATATGAAATCCAGAAGCACGGTTTTACCCGCAAGCTGGAATTCCAGCTGGGCAAGCACGGCGAGGACTTTGTGGAGTACACTCTGAGCTCCAATCCCGATCTGCTCAGGCAGTATCCGTTCGAGTTTACCCTGCACGTCACCCACACGATCTGCGAAGACGGATTCCGCACCGATTTTCTGGTGGAAAATCAATCGGATAAACGCATGCCCATGTGCATCGGCGGGCACCCCGGCTTCAACTGTCCGATCGGCGAGGGAGAATCGTTTGAGGATTATGTGCTGAAATTTGAATGTGTGGAGCACACCGAAAACACCCTTGCGCCCAACGGCGGCTGCATCACCGGCACCGAATGGCTGCCCGAGTTCACAGACACCGACACGCTTGCCCTCAAACACAGCCTGTTTGATCCGCGCGACGCGCTGATCTTCGCCGCCCCGAAATCCCGTGTCGTGAAGCTGGTCAACTCCAAAACCGGCAAAGGCCTGGAATTTGATTTCCATAAATTTGACGCGCTCGGCATCTGGTCGGCCCCCAACAAGAACGCCCCTTATGTCTGCCTGGAACCCTGGTGCGGACTGCCCGCCTATCAGGGGGAAACCGGCAGCTTTGAGGATAAGCCCTATGTCAGAATCCTGGAGCCCGGCACGAGTTTTCAGGTTGGTTATTCGATGAAGGTGATCGACTAACCGGCTGTTATAGTGCTAGATCGGTACTTATGAGAACGCAATTTCGCTGAATCGAAAGGAGCCCTGTTTCTTAACGGAAACAGGGCTCCTTTGCTTTATAACGGGATCTTTTTATAGGCGGCGCGCCCGAGCGCGTCCTTTACCCCGTAATCGCAGACAACCGCGATCACGCCGGGCGTGTGTTCCAAAGCGGTGACGTCGAACGGGAACACCTCCGCCGCCTGATTTTTGGACAGGTGAAGCTGTGCAAGCTCCCGGCGGTAATTCCCGGTCAGGCTTTTCCCGCAGCAGTCCGGCAATTTTTTGGGGCGCTCCTTGCGCAGAAGGTCAAACCGGACCAGCCAGCGGAGTCGTTCCGGGTCACAGCCCCGCTCCGCCGCAAACGCAAACAGCAGGTCGTAGTATTCATACTTGCCCACGCTGCGCTGTTTCGGCATCCGTTCCCCCAGCGCCAGAAACGCTTCAAACGGGGACGGGCAGAACCGGAGCAGATACGCGAGCGTATTCTCAAACCGGCCGCTGTTATAGTAAACCTCGGTCATCTCCTCCACCGATTTCAGGCGGTTCAGCTCGGGAAAGGAGAGCTCCCGTGTGCGCAGGACTTCATAGGGCGGGTTTTCGCTGTGTACAAGCCCGTATGCCCCGCGCTGCGCATACAGCCGGGAACCGCGCAGCAGCTTTAAAAATCCCAATTGCAGCTGTTCCGGGCGAAGCGCGAACACTTCGTCGAACGACTGCCCGAACCGCGCAAAGCCTTCCCCGGGGAGCCCCGCGATCAAGTCCAGATGCTGGTGGATGTTCCCGGCGGATTTGACCGCCAAAACATTTTCCCGCAGCTTTGCAAAATCCGTCTTCCGGCAGACGGTCTCCATTGTTTCGCCGCAGGTGCTCTGCACGCCGATTTCAAACTGGAACAGACCGGGCCGCACCGTTTTCAGGAACGCAATTTGTTCCTCTGTGAGCAGGTCGCCGCCAAGCTCCATCTGAAAACAGGTCATCCGGTTATCCTGCTCCGCGAGGTAGCGCCAAATCCGCAGGGCGCGATTTGCGTCGAGATTGAACGTGCGGTCGACAAACTTGACCTGCATCACCTTAGCGTCGAGAAGCCGCTGCAGATCCGTAAAGACCAGCGGCAGCGAACGAGCCCGTGTCGTGCGGTCGGCGGAGGACAGGCAATAGCTGCATCCGAACGGGCATCCCCTCGTGGACTCATAATAAATCACCCGGTTTTGCAGGGAATCCAGATCCTCGTAGGGAAACGGCAGCGTATCCAAATCTATGAATCCGTCCGCGCAAAACACACCGCGCGGGCGGGCTTCATCCAGTACCCGCGCGATCTGCCCTTCCCCCTCGCCGCAGAGGATGCCATCCGCCCACGGCATGGACGCCAGCTGCCTTTCCGCGTCAAAGCTGACCTCCGGCCCGCCGAGCAGGATGGACGCCTCCGGGAACAGCAGACGCAGGTCCGCGCCGATGCGCCGCACCATCCCGATATTCCAGATATAGCAGGAGAACAGCACCCTGTCGGGCGCGAAGGCCGCAATTTCCTGTAAAATAGCGTCCGGCATCTGATTGATGGTGAATTCCGCGAATTCAGCAGGGATTTTCGCGGCATCCAGCGCTTTTTTCAGGGCGCGCACAGCCAGATTGGTATGAGAAAATTTTGCGTTGATTGCAACCAGCAGAGTTTTCAACCGTGCGCCGCCTTTCTGTTTAAAACTTATTTTAACCTTGGGGCTGATTTTGATTTTTGGGCTGTTTCATCGTGAGCGAAATCCGCTTTTTCGCCGTGTCCACTCCCAGCACCCAGACCGTGACAATATCGCCCACCTTGAGCACCTCGCTCGGATGTTTGATAAAGCGGTTGGTAATCTGCGAGATATGCACGAGGCCGTCCTGATGGACGCCGATATCCACAAATACGCCAAAGTCGATGACGTTGCGCACCGTCCCTT
>JAEXAZ010000008.1 GCA_023394255.1 Bacillota bacterium
GTTGTTCTCCCGTATACGCCCTGCAGGACTGCCTGGTCACGATTGTTTTCATTGTTTCCATAGAGTTCTACTCCTTTCAATTATGGAATCGTTGAGGTCTTTACTTTTCCTCTGTTTTAGTATAAATTGTAATTAACTGATAACAAAAAAGCAAGTACGCAATAGTTGCTTAGTAAGTAATATAAATATAAGTATTGGGAGTGAACCGGCTTATGAACTGTCCTGTTGAATATGCCTTGACATTGTTAAGCGGGAAATGGAAACTGCAAATTGCCTGGGAGATTATTCAGGCAAAGACGATCAGGTTCAACGAGCTGCAAAGGCGGTTAAACGGTATTTCCAGCTTAATGTTATCCAAAAATTTGCAGGAATTGGAACGGAACAAAATCGTAATACGCCACCAATACAACGAAATACCGCCACGCGTGGAATACAGCCCCTCAGAACTGGGTAAAGGCTTGGAGTCCGCTTTATCGGAATTGGGGGAATGGGGGGCAAACGCATACAATGCCATCCATGAAGCAAACTGAAAAATAAGCCTTTTGAACCGCGCCAGCCGTCACGCTTCTCAATCCGGAGAACGAACCTGTCCCTGTCATAGCCTTATCCGCCAAAATCGGGTTTATCCGCAAATCAAAGGGGCGCTGTTTGCAGGCACCGGTCAAAAATATCTTCCGGTTTTTCCAGAAAATAGTCGGCAGCTATTCCCCCGGGAGTCTTGCAGCCCCATAAAGCAAGTGCAAAGCGAACGCCCGCCCCTTTGGCACATTGAAGGTCATACGGTGTGTCCCCAACATAGACCGCCCCTTCCGGTGTCGCTTTGGACAACTGCAAAAACTTATCCATTGGCTCGGAAAAAGGCTTATGCATGCAGGTATCCTCAGCACAAATAACGGTGCTGAAATAATCCGCCAAACCAAACGGGACAAAATCCGTCTGAAATTCCTTTTTGTTTTTCGATGTGATAATTCCCAGCTGATATTGTTGTTTTTTCAATTTGATGAGTGTGGGCTGAATGCCGTCAAAAACCCGAATCCGGTCATAGTAGTTTTTAAATTTTTCTTCCCATCTGGAATTGTAATAGACCGGGTCATCAAAGCCGAGCTGATGAAGTGCATCCGGGCCGGGGATTCCCAGCGCAAACCGCAAAGTATCGATGTCTGCCTGCTGATTTTTGTCTTCTTCAACCACATCTTTCAAGGAAAGCAAAACCGCGTCCTCGGTGTCAAGCAAGGTGCCGTCAATATCAAATATGATCTGGGTGATGTTCATGATGCCCTCCCATGTCCAGAAATTGGATGCGCTGTTCCTATCTTCCATTATAACCGGTCAGAAAAATCATTCATGAAGTTTTTTTTAATTTTAACGCAAAAACAGGCATCCCGGCGATCAACGCCCGGATGCCTGTACTTTTTGCCGTACTGCCTGTTCGATCTCCGCCGGGTTTACAGGTATGGCGCCGACCGATTCCAGATAATTTTTTAAAGGCTCGAATTTCTCATAAAACGCCACAATCAGATCGTCTTCCTTGGCGTCCTCAACCGCTGATTTCAGCGCCTCTACCTCGTCTTGTATCATTTTGACCGCATCCCCCGGAAAATTCTCCTCCATGATGGCGCGGCAGAGGATGCCGGCGATCTCCCCGCTTTCTCTGCCGCGCAGGTCGCGGTCCTCTTTGATATAAAGACGGTCGAAAGCATGTGCGCATTGCCTCCCGACCGCCTTTACCGCGCGGTCCATCCGGTCCCCCGGAACGCCAATCACTCCCGCCAGCACATTCCCGCCCAGCTTTTTGCAAACCTGAATGGCTTTTTCGTAGCCCGCCGGATTATGTCCGTAATCCAACAGCACCCGGATTCCATGCAGCACAAACAGCTGGAACCTTCCGGTGTTGTCCGTGAAGCTTTTCAGCCCCGCCCTGATCAGATCAATAGGCACCCCCAGTGCGTAAAGCGCGGATGTGGCGGCGAGCGCATTTTCAATGTTGCAGTCTATCATGCCATGGAACGTAATCGGAATTTCTTCCACCTGCACGACATCCTGAAGGACAGGCCCATCCTGCACCTGGATTTTCCCCTTGTGCTGAAAGACAAAAACCCGCCCCATCGCATAATAAGGCTTGATCGCGTCGGTGTTTCTGCTGAACAGGACGGTCTTTACTTTGACCCGGTTTAAAAGATAGGGGGTCATGGCATCCTCCGCGTTCAGGACTGCCGCGCCCTCCTTTTTAACGGCTTCCACTACCAGAGATTTGATAAAAGCCAGATCCTCCAGCGTATCAACGCCGTCTATGCCGAGGTGGTCTTCCGTGATATTGGTAATCACGCCCACATCCGCGAGATCATATCCCAGACCCTCGCGGACGATTCCGCCGCGCGCCGTTTCCAAAACGGCGGCTTCCACCGCCTTGTTGGACAAAAGCGACCGCGCGCTTCTCGGCCCGGAATTGTCCCCCCTGCACACACATTTATTCCCGACAAAGGTTCCGCTTGTGCTGGTCATCCCGACTGTTTTTCCGGTCAGGGAGAGGATATGCTGAACCAGGCGGACCACTGTGGTTTTTCCGTTTGTCCCCGTGACGGAAACAATCGGGAACCGCATGGAGTTCTCATCGGGAAACAGCATAGTTACAATATCCCGGTCCACGCTGCGCGGGGTTCCCCTGCTGGGATACAGGTGCATGCGGATTCCCGGGGCGGTGTTGACTTCGACAACCGCCCCGCCGGTATCAAGGATTGACTCCGAAATATTCTCCGACACAACGTCAATGCCCGCTATATCGAGGCCGATTGTCGCGGCCGCCTTTTCCGCAATCTCTATGTTTTCGGGATGGATGATGTCTGTGCAGTCCACTGCCGTCCCCCCGGTGCTCAGGTTTGCGTTTTCCCGCAGAATGACCTCCTGCCCCCGTTCAGGAACCGATTCCGCCGACATTCCGTTTTTAGCAAGGATGCCCTCGGCCACACTGTCCAAACAGATTTTCGTCAGCGGTTTTTCATGCTGTTCGCCGCGGTCCGGGTCCTGATTGGTGATGCCGACAAGTTCCCGGACCGTATGGACGCCATCGCCGGTAACGCTGGCCGGAAGCCGTTCCGATACCGCCCTGACTTTCCCCCCGACCACCAGAATCCGGAAGTCCCTTCCCGGGACATATTTTTCAACAATGATGCCGGTGCTGTATTTCGCGGCGTCGCGGAAAGCCTCTTTTATTTCTTTTTCACTTTTTAAGCATAAATGCACGCCTTTGCCCTGATTGCCGTCAAACGGCTTGATCACGACCGGTGTTCCGA
>JAEXAZ010000032.1 GCA_023394255.1 Bacillota bacterium
CAATATATAACAAGGAGAAAGTAACCGGTGTCGTTACGGGAATCGCCCCGAACGAAATTTCTGTCGATATTGGGACCAAACATGCGGGCTATGTTCCGCTGAGCGAACTGACTGATGATCCTAACGCGAAAGCGGAAGAGCTTGTCAAAATCGGTGATGAGATGGAACTGCTGGTTGTCCGCGTCAATGATGTGGAAGGGACTGTTATGCTCTCCAAAAAGCGTCTTGACCAGATCGCCGGATTTGAAAAGGTGATGGGCGCCGCGGATACCGGGGAGATTCTGGAGGGCGTCGTCGTGGAAGTCATTAAGGGCGGCGTTCTGGCCCTGACCAACGGGGTAAAGGTATTCATCCCCGCCTCCCAGGCTACCATGTCCAGGAACGACAGCCTGGAAGACCTGCTCAAACAGAAGGTGCAGTTCAAGATTCTGGAGGTCAACCGCCAGCGCAAACGTGCGGTCGGTTCTATCCGTGCCGTCCTGCGCGAGCAGAAAAAAGAGCTTGAGGACCAGTTCTGGAAAGATGTCGAAGTCGGCAAGAAATATACCGGGACCGTCAAGTCTCTCACAAGCTACGGTGCGTTCGTCAACCTTGGTGGCGTTGACGGTATGGTGCACATTTCCGAGCTGAGCTGGAACAGAATCAAACATCCGTCCGAAGTCGTCAAAGTGGGCGACACGGTTGAGGTTTATATCAGGGACATCGATGCTGAAAACAAGAAGATTTCCCTGGGCTATAAGAAAACCGAAGACAATCCGTGGGAGATCATGAAGAATCAGTATGAAGTCGGCGCAGTCTGCACGGTGAAGATCGTTTCGATGACCCCATTTGGCGCTTTTGCCCAGATCATTCCGGGCGTTGACGGCCTGATCCATATCAGCCAGATTGCGAATGAGCGGATCAATAAGCCTTCGGATGTCCTTTCTGTTGGCCAGGAAGTTCAGGTCAAGATCACCGAGCTGGACATTGAGAAAAAACGTGTCAGCCTTTCGATGAGGGCTCTGCTCGAGGAAAAGAAAGAGGAAGCGCCGGTTGAGGAGGAAGAATCCCCCGTGGTTTATGAAGCCGGACCTTCCACAGAATCCGCGGAATAAGAAAAGACCAAGAAAGCCACCCTTCCGGGTGGCTTTTTGTTTGCTTTGCGGGAACCGTGCGTCGTAC
The DNA here is from genome assembly GCA_023394255.1 of Bacillota bacterium. Classification (GTDB taxonomy): domain Bacteria; phylum Bacillota; class Clostridia; order Oscillospirales; family Ruminococcaceae; genus Anaerotruncus. Next base: position 1,162 of record JAEXAZ010000032.1, read on the forward strand.
GCCGGCCATATTGTGTTAAGCATAAAAAAGTGATATAATGAAGAATCATGTAATAAAACAACGGAGGAATAGGCGTGCCGATTAAACGATGGAATAGAAAGCAGCCCGATGAAGCGCTGGCAGCCCGGCTTGCCGCGGAACAGAACCTTTCACCAATCGTTGCCCGGGTCCTTGTAAGCAGAGGATATGACACGAAGGAACAAATCCAGACATTCCTTTCGCAGGACGACCGGTTTTCCGATCCGATGCGCCTGAAGGATATGGATAAAGCGGTGTCGCGTATTCGGCGGGCGGCCCGCGACGGTGAAAAGGTTGCGGTCTATGGCGACTATGACTGCGACGGCATTATGTCGACTGTACTGCTTTACAGCTATCTGGAATCCGCCGGCATCAATGTCTGCTATTACATTCCGCAGCGCGACCGGGAAGGTTACGGGATGAATGTGGATGCGCTGAAGCTGATTGCCGACGACGGCGTTTCCCTTGTGATCACAGTGGATAACGGCATCACGGCGATTGGCGAGGTGGAATACGCTTCTTCCCTCGGGCTGGATATTGTCATTACCGATCATCATAAGCCCCGTGAGGTGCTGCCGGTTGCGGCCGCGGTAGTGGACCCGCACAGGCTGGACGACGAAAGCGGCTGTGAATATCTGGCGGGGGTCGGCGTTGCTTTCAAGCTGGTCTGTGCGCTGGAAAACGATGACGGCGGCCTGATGCTGGATCAGTACGGCGACCTTGTGGCAGTCGCCACAGTGGCTGATATCGTGCCCCTTGTGGGGGAAAACCGGATGATCGTCAGGCGGGGAATCCAGACCCTGCAAAATACCGACAACGAAGGGCTTGCCGCCCTGCTCAACGTTTGCGGTATGTCGGGCAAGGAACTTTCCTGTGAAAATATTGCGTACGGAATCGTCCCCAGAATCAATTCCGCCGGACGGTTTGACTGTGTGGATCATGCGATAGAGCTGTTTGTAGGCGCAGGAGAGGAACTGGAAGAACTGGCGGACGGGATTAATTCTCTGAATGAAAAGCGCCGTCAGGTTGAGGACCAAATTGTAGCGCAGATTATGGCACAGCTGGAAAATGATACTGCGGTTCTGATGCAGCGTGTGATTGTCATTTCCGGGGAACACTGGCATCATGGCATTGTGGGCATCGTGGCGTCCAGAATGGTAGAGCGGTTTGGGAAGCCCTGTATTGTGCTTTCGACAGAAAACGATACGATACGCGGTTCCGCGCGCAGTGTGGAGGGCTTTTCGATTATTGACGCGATCCATGCGTGCTCGGACTGTCTTGAGCGGTACGGAGGGCACAATCAGGCGGCCGGCCTGACGGTGAAAGCGGGCTGTTTGGAGCGGTTTACACAGGCAATCAACCGCTGGGCGGCAGAACATTTCCCCGAAATGCCCCAGCAGACGCTTACAATAGACGGCACGATTTCGCCGCGCTCTTTAAATGTGGAAAGCATACAGCCGCTTTGTGCCCTGGAGCCTTTTGGCGCGGGGAATGAGCCCCCGGTATTTATGGTGGAGAACTGCATTTTGCAGGGGATCTACCCGATCGGAGACGGAAAGCATGTACGGCTGCGCCTGTGCGGTGCGGATACTGTTTTTTACGCGGTCTGCTTCGGCGTTACGGCGCAGGAGTTTCCGTACAGCATCGGCGAAAAAGTTGATCTTGCGGTTACCGTTGATGTCGGGGAATGGAATGGAGAACAAAGGCTGTCTGTAAAGGTCAAGGATATTCACCTTTCCAATATTGACTACAATAAAATTCATCACTCCGAACAGATCTATCAGCGTCTGATGCGCCGTGAGGCGATCGACGCGCCCGACCGGGAGCAATCGGTTCCAAACAGGGACGATATTGCCGTCGTGTATCGCTATCTGCGCGCAAAGGGCAACCTGAGCGCGCCGGATGAGGTGATCTACGCAAAGTTGTGCGGCAACATTTCCTGCCTGTGCAAACTGAAGATTGCCATTGACGTGCTGGATGAAATGAAGCTCATTACGCGCAAACCGAGCGGTTCGGGCAAGTGTGTTTCCGTAGTGATGAATCCCGCCAAAGTCGATATTGCGAGTTCCAAAATTTTACAGACTCTGAGATAACAGTTTTGTTGCGAAGGCGGGCCTGAGGGGGTTGCAGGTCGCGGGCAATCGCTCGTGATGGAGGGGCAAAATGAAATATTACGTAATTGATGAATTGATGGACGCCATTGAAAAAAGCGGCAAGATTTATGACCGCGAAAAGATCATGGCGGCCTACGAGCTGGCAAACGCGGCTCACAAAGGGCAGTGCCGCGTTTCCGGCGAGCCATATATTTCCCATCCGATAGCGGTTTCGATCATTCTGGCGGATCTGGGGATGGACAGCGACTGCATTGTTGCGGCGCTTCTGCATGATGTGGTGGAGGATACCAATACGTCGCTGGAAAGCATTGAAAAGCAGTTCGGCTCCGACGTCGCGCTGCTGGTCAACGGTGTGACGAAACTCGGGAAAATCAGCTATACCTCCCGTGAGGAGCAGCAGGCCGAAAACGTGCGCAAGATGCTTCTGGCCATGGCGCAGGATGTGCGGGTCATCATTATCAAGCTGGCGGACCGCCTGCACAATATGCGCACGATCGAGGTGATGCCGGAGCAGAAGCGCCGGGACAAAGCCCTGGAAACCATGGAGGTCTATGCGCCGCTGGCGCACAGGCTCGGTATCCGCGCGGTCAAAGAGGAACTGGAGGACCTGTCCCTGCGTTATCTGGACCCCGTCGCGTATCACGATATCGAAAAGATGCTGGATCTCAAAAAAGGGGACCGCCTGATTTTTCTGGAAAAGATCAAACAGAAAATCCGGGACCGCCTTTCCTCCGAATACAGTGAAATCTATATCGACGGGCGTGTCAAGAGCATTTATGGCATTTACCGTAAGGTTTATATGCAGGCGCGCGCCTTTGAGGAAATTTTTGATATCTACGCTGTGCGGATCATCGTCGATTCCGTGTTCGAATGCTATAATATTCTGGGCATTATCCACGATATGTTCCGCCCGCTTCCCAACCGCTTCAAGGACTATATTTCCACGCCCAAGCCCAATATGTACCAGTCCCTGCATACCACGGTGATCGACAAGGAAGCGATCCCGTTTGAAGTGCAGATCCGCACCTGGGATATGCACCATACGGCGGAGTACGGCATCGCGGCCCACTGGAAATATAAGGCGGGCATTTCCGGCAAGGATAAGCTGGAGGAACGCCTTGCGTGGATTCGACAGCTGATTGAAAACCAGAAGGAAGCGGACGACGTCGAGGACATTGTCCGTTCCATCAAAAGCGACCTGTCTCCCGAGGAAATTTACGTGTTTACGCCGAAAGGGGATGTGATCAGCCTGCCGACGGGCGCAACCATCATCGACTTCGCCTATGCGATTCATACGGAGGTCGGCAACCGGATGGTCGGCGCGAAAATCGACGGGCGCATGGTGGCGCTGGATACCCCTTTGCACACCGGACAGATTGTCGAAGTGGTGACCACGAACGCCAAAGACCATTCCCCCAGCCGCGACTGGCTGAAGATCGCGCGTACCACTGAAGCGCGCAATAAAATCCGGAACTGGTATAAAAAAGAGCGCCGGGAAGAAAATGTTCTGCAGGGCCGCACGGAGCTGGAAAAGGAATTCCGCCGCAATATGATTACGCTGCCCGAAGGAAGGATACAGGAATTTCTGGCCGGCATTGCCAAACGGCAGCATTTTGATGTGGTCGACGATTTCCTCGCTGCTATTGGCTACGGCGGCGTGCTGCTGTCCAAAATCATGCCCCGCGTGAAAGACGATTTTATCCGGCAGTACCGTTCCAGCCAGCCGACCGACCCGACCGAGCTGGTTCTGGCGCAGAAAGCGCCTTCACGCCGCAGCAAAGGCGCGTCCAGCGGCGTGATTGTCGAAGGCCTGGATGAATGCCTTGTCAAGTTTGCGCGCTGCTGCAACCCCCTTCCGGGGGATGAGATCATCGGGTTTGTCACCAGGGGATTCGGCGTGTCCATCCACAAGAAGGACTGCCAGAACGTCCTGAATTCCATCAATGACCCCAATAATGCCGAACGCTGGGTGCATGCCGAATGGGCAATGGATTCCGCGAAGAAGGAGCATTTCAAAAGCACGATAGAAATCCTGACGGACGATCGCATCGGCGTGCTCGCGGACATTTCCGTCGCGCTTTCTTCCATGCGGATCGCCATTACCACCCTGATGGCCAGGGAAGTCAAACAGGGCACGAATATTGTAACGGTCACATTTACCGTCAGCGACATTGACCAGCTGAATTTTATCATCAGCAACCTTTCCAAGATTGCGGGAGTGGAGCGGGTCACCCGTTCTGTTCAGTAACAGGAAGGAATAAGTATACCAGGAGAGGGCTTATGAAAGCTATTTTGCAGCGCGTGCGCCGCGCCCATGTGGAAATCGAAGGGAAGACCGTCGGGGAAATCGGCCAGGGGTTCATGGTTCTGCTGGGCGTTTTGGAAGGCGACGGCGTTGAGCAGGCTGACTTCCTGGCGGAAAAAGCGGCGAACCTGCGCATCTTTGAAGATGAAAACGGAAAGATGAACCGCTCGCTGCTCGACATCGGCGGCGGGATGCTGATCGTATCGAATTTTACCCTCTGCGCCGACGCGCGGCACGGCAGGCGCCCCTCCTTTACGGCTTCCGCAAAGCCGGAAACCGCGAACGTGTTGTACGAGCGGTTCATTGCCGCGGTTAAGGATACCGGCGTCAGCCCGGTGGCATCGGGCCGCTTTGGGGCGGATATGCAGGTAACACTGCAAAACGACGGGCCGGTAACAATTATACTGGATACGGATGAAATCATGAAACGATAAGGAGTGGCGGGAATGAAGCTATATGTAAAACCAGTGGGAACGCTTGGCACCAACTGCTATATTGTTGCCGATGACAGCGGAAAATGTGCGGTCATCGATCCCGGCGCTCAGGCGGAAAAGCTGCTTGATTTTTTGGAAACCCATGGCTTTACGCCGGAATACATCCTGCTGACCCATGGGCACTATGACCATATTGGCGCGGTGAAAGCTATTGTGGAAAAATACGGCTGCAAAATTGCCATAGGGAGAAACGACGCCGAACAGCTTACCGACCGTGAGAAGAGCCTTGCCACTTCGCGTGGGATGAGCGAAAAGGACTATCTGATGGCGGCTGACCTGCTGCTGGCGGAAGGGGACCGGCTGACGGTCGGAGACCTGACATTTTCGGTTCTCGACACGCCGGGGCATACCCGCGGCGGGGTTTGCTACCTCTGCGGGGACCTGCTTTTTTCCGGGGACACCCTGTTCTGCGGTGACGTCGGGCGCTGCGACCTCTACGGCGGCAATTTTATCATAATGCAGGAGTCCCTGAAGAAACTGGCCGCACTGAAAGGCGATTACCGGGTGCTGCCCGGACACGGCCCGGAAAGCACCCTGGATCAGGAACGTACGCAGAATCCATACATGAGGGAGCATTCGGATGACGGTCTTTCTTAAAGGGCATCACTTCGGTTATGAGCTGCAGCGCGTGGCGCAGATGTTCTTTTTCGGGGAAAAGGTCGGGATTACCGACGGGGAGCCGGAAGCCGGCCAGCCGGACGGTTATCTGTTTGCGGAACTGGACGGCGGGGAACTGCGGGTTTCCGGCTGTCCGCGGGGCGACAGGCATTACAGGCTTGTGGACGCTGTGCGGCCGGAAGACCGGCAGAACGATGTTGAGCATAAATTCGGCGTCATGATTTACCGGATTTTATCAGATGCCACCGGTATCCGTCCTCCATGGGGGGTGCTGACCGGCATCCGCCCGGTGAAGCTGTTTTCTTCCCGCATGCAGCGCGGCGAGGATGACAAGGCGCTGCGCGCGCATTTTGTCGGCGGCTGCCTGATGAGCGAGGAACGGTTTTCCCTCGCGATGCAGACCGCGAAGGCGCAAAAGGAGCTTTTATCCCGGTCCACACCCGACAGCTTTTCGCTTTATGTTTCCATCCCGTTTTGCCCGACCCGATGCGCTTACTGCTCCTTTGTTTCCCATTCGGTGGAGAAGGCCGCGAAGCTGCTGCCCGCTTATATGGACAGGCTGTGCGAGGAGCTTCGTTATACCGCGGAAATTGCTTCTTCACTGGGACTTCGGCTTCGCACCGTTTATTTCGGAGGCGGGACGCCGACGACACTGACGCCGGAACAGCTTTCCCGCATCTGTGAAACAATCTCCGTCTGCTTTGACACAAAAAATGTGTGGGAATATACGGTGGAGGCCGGACGGCCGGATACGATTACACGGGAAAAGCTCGAAGCAATCCGCGCCGCCGGAGCGGATAGGATCAGTATCAATCCGCAGACGCTGGACGATTCCGTCCTGATGGCGATCGGCAGGAAACATACGACCCGGCAGACGCTGGAATCGTTTGCCCTTGCGCGTTCCTGCGGATGTGACAATATCAACATGGATCTGATTGCGGGGCTTCCCACAGATACGCCGGAGGGGTTCCGGAAGTCCGTGGACGGGGTTCTGGCGCTTGCGCCGGAAAATATCACGGTACATACCCTGACCGTGAAGCGTTCGGCGGAGATGACCTTCGAACGCGCCCGTACGGAGCTGGATCTGGTGGGCGGCATGGTGGATTACGCGCGGAATGCGGTGCAGGCGGCGGGCTACCGCCCCTATTATCTGTACAGGCAGAACGGGTCCCTGTCCGCGCTGGAAAATGTGGGTTACGCAAAGCCCGGAACCGAAGGGCTTTACAATGTCTATATTATGGACGAAACCCATTCGATTTTCGCGGTCGGCGCCGGCGCTTCCACGAAGCTGTGCCACCCGGTTACAGGCGAGATCAAACGGGTTTATAATTATAAATATCCTTATGAGTATGTGAACCGTTTTGAAACGGTAAAAGAACGAAAGCTGGAAATTCCGCGCTTTTATGGGCATGATAAGAAAAAGATTCCGGAAACCTGCTTGTAAACGCGTTCCATTCAGTGTATAATGATTCTGATCATCGAATTTATGACAGGAGGGTCATTTTGATATGAGTAAACTGGATGAGCTGATTTTGAAGGCGAAAGATTTGGCCGGGGCTGCCGGCAGCAAAACTCAGGAAGTCATGGAACTGACCAAGATTCATCTGCAGGTGACCCAGCTGAAATCCGATATTGACGCGAATTACCAGAAGCTTGGCGAGATCGTTTTTGAACTGAACAGGGCCGATACGCAGAATGATGAGCTCATTCATATGTGCGTATCGGAGATACAGTCCCAGCTCGACGAGCTGGCTGCTCTGAACCATAAAATTGATGAAATGAAAAATGTGGTGAAATGTCCCCAGTGCATGGCGGCAAATCCTGTCGGCGCGCTGTACTGTTCCCGGTGCGGATTTTCTCTCAAATCCCAGGCGCCCGAACAGCAGAACGAAGGCACCGAGGACCCGACACTTTGAGAGCCTCTTAGCGGTTACGGCCTGATGAAACACTGCAATCAGCGGCCACCCGAGCGGGTGGCCGCTTTCTGTCTGCTAAAAAGGCGCCGCGGGCTTCAGACAATGAATGATAAGGATTGGTTAAATGGAAGAAAGAAAAGAGAATAAGATGGGGACCATGCCGGTGGGGAAGCTGCTGATCTCAATGTCGCTGCCGGTCATGATTTCGATGCTTGTGCAGGCGCTGTACAATGTTGTGGACAGTATTTTTGTCGCACAAGTCAGTGAAAGCGCCCTCACCGCTGTTTCATTGGCGTTCCCGGTGCAAAATTTGATCATAGCCGTCGGAGTAGGCACCGGGGTTGGTATTAATTCCCTGCTTTCCAGAAGGCTTGGCGAGAAAAACGATGAAGATGCCAACGCCACGGCGGAGAACGGCGTTTTTCTTGCGATTATAAGCTGGCTGGTATTCGCGGTGCTCGGCGGGCTGTTTTCCGAACCGTTTTTCCGCATGTTTACGCAAAACGAAGAAATCGTTGAAATGGGAACCCAATATCTGCAGATCTGTACGATTTTTTCATTCGGCCTGTTTTTACAACTCACCGTAGAACGGATCATGCAGTCGACCGGCGTTACCATTTACAATATGATCACGCAGGGAATCGGGGCGATTTTTAACATTATTTTCGACCCGATCCTGATCTTTGGCCTGTTGGGGATGCCCAGGATGGGGGTGGCCGGCGCCGCCCTCGCGACGGTATTGGGCCAGATTATGGCGATGAGCCTGGGAATTCTGTTCAACCATTTTAAGAATCGCGAAGTCCGGATGCATTTAAAAGGGTTCCGCCCGACCCCGCGCATTATCAGGGAAATCTATCAGGTGGGGGTTCCTTCCATCATTATGCAGTCCATCGCCACAATCATGACGGTTGGCATGAATAAAATCCTGCTGATGTTCACTGAAACGGCGGTTTCTGTTTTCGGTGTCTACTTTAAGCTGCAAAGCTTTATCTTTATGCCGGTCTTCGGCCTCACAAACGGGCTGATCCCGATTGTGGCGTATAATTTCGGCGCCCGCAAAAAAGCCCGGATCATGCATGCGCTGCGGGACGCGCTGATCTATGCGGTGACAATTATGTCGCTGGGCGTTCTGATCTTTCAGGTGTTCCCCCGGCAGCTGCTTGCCCTGTTCAGGGCTTCGGATGTCATGCTGTCCATCGGCGTTCCGGCGCTTCGCATCATCAGCATCAGCTTTTTTGGCGCGGGGGTTGCAATCGTGCTGTCGTCGGTATTTCAGGCGGTGGGGAACGGTGTGCTCAGCCTGCTGATGTCGGTTGCGCGTCAACTGGTGGTGATTTTGCCGGCGGCCTACCTTCTGGCAAAATTTTTTGGCCTCAACGCGGTGTGGTTTTCCTTTGTGCTTGCGGAAATCGCATCGGTCGGAATGGCGGTTTTGATGTTCCGAAGGGTTTACCGTAACCGGATTCAGCAGATGCCCGATTGACCAAATGAAGAGGAGCCGGCTTCCCCTGTTGGGGAACCGGCTCCTTTGTCCTGTTCTTGCTTACAGGCGTTCAATCAGGGAAAGTGTGATTTTCGCGCAGCGTTCGGCGGCGTGCACCACAAACGTATCAAAATCGGTCGCGCCCTGATCGTCGGCCCCGTCGGAAATGCATCGGATCACCGCGAAAGGGACCCCGTTCAGATAGCAGACATGCCCGATGGCGGCGCCTTCCATTTCCGTCGTAATTCCCTGTGTGTCCGCGATGATTTTTGCCTTCGCGGCGGAATCCGTGACAAACTGGTCGCCGGAAACGACCCTCCCGCGCAGGCAGGCAATCCCCTGTTCCGCGCAGACTTTTTCCGCGAGCGAGGAGATGCGCTCGTCGGCGGGAAAATGGTCCGCGCCTGGGAAATAATCGCCGGAGAGAAATCCGGGATAAAAATCATGATAGGCCACATCGGTGGCCGCCACGATATCCATGATATGGAGCTTGTCCGAAAGCGCTCCCGAGACCCCGCTGTTGATGATGCAATCGGCGCGGAAATTGGAAATCAGCATCTGCGCGCACGCGGCGGCGTTTACTTTGCCGATGCCGCACTGGACCGCGACGACTTGCTTTTCCCCGAGGCCGGCGGTATAAAACGTGTAAAGCCCAACCTGCTCGGGCCTGCCGCCAAGCGCTTCCCGGA
>JAEXAZ010000046.1 GCA_023394255.1 Bacillota bacterium
GTTCTGGCGGTGGCCGGTTCCGCAGTCGGACTGGGCAACATTTGGAGGTTCCCGTATCTTGCGGCAAAATACGGAGGCGGCATTTTTTTGCTGGTCTATATCGTTTTGGCGGTTACTTTCGGGTTCGCGCTGATCCTGTCGGAGACGGTACTTGGCCGAATGACCCGCAAAAGCCCGATCGGCGCGTTCCGGGCGTTCGGGAAAACACGGCTGCAGTTCGGCGGCTGGATCAATGCCATTGTGCCGATGATTATTGTGCCCTATTACTGTGTTATCGGCGGCTGGGTAGCAAAATATTTGTTTGAATATCTGCGCGGGCAGGCTGTCCCGCTTGCGTCCGATGACTATTTCACAGGGTTTATCGGCAGCGCGGGGGAGCCGGTGTTCTGGTTTTTCCTGTTTGTTCTGGCAACTTTCTTCGTTGTTCTGAGCGGCGTGGAAAAAGGTATCGAAAAAGTCAGTAAGATTATGATGCCTATTCTGATTGTGCTTGCCGTGTTTATCGCCGGTTATTCCGTCACCCGTCCGGGCGCAATGGAAGGCGTCGCCTATTATCTGATTCCCGATTTCTCCAAATTTTCATTTATGACCGTTGTTGCGGCAATGGGGCAGCTGTTTTATTCACTGTCCATTGCAATGGGCATCCTGTTTACCTATGGTTCTTATATGAAAAAGGATGTCGACATCGAAAAGGCGACCGGCCAGATTGAACTGTTCGACACCGCAATCGCGTTCCTTGCCGGCCTGATGATCATCCCCGCGGTCTTTGCGTTTTCCGGGGGGGACCAGTCCAAACTGCAAGCCGGGCCATCGCTGATGTTCATTACCATCCCGAAGGTTTTTGAGAGCATGGGCATGGGAAATCTCGTCGGGGTCATCTTTTTCCTGCTGGTGCTGTTTGCGGCACTGACCTCGTCCATCTCCCTGATGGAAACCTGCGTATCCACCATACAGGACCAAACCGGATGGAACCGCAGAAAAAGCGGCATTGCTGTCGGGCTGGAGATGCTGGCGGTGGGAATTCCGTGTTCTCTTGGCTTTGGGCTCTGGGATTTTATCAAGCCTCTGGGAATGTCCATTCTCGACTTCTGCGATTTCATGAGCAACTCCGTTTTAATGCCGGTTGCGGGGCTTTTTACCTGCCTGTTCATTGTCAAAGTGGTCGGGTTTTCAAAAATGTCGGAAGAAGTCCGGCTCTCCTCCGCGTTTAAGCGGGAGAAAGCGTATCGCTTCTGTATCCAGTATCTGGCGCCCGTCTGCCTGGTGATTATCTTAATCAGCTCCCTGCTGGGTGCGTTTGGTCTGATTCAATTCTAATAGAATTTAAAACGTAAAAAGCCCTCCAAAATCTGACAGGTTTTGGGGGGCTTTTGTTAGGAACAATGAATAAAAGGGGGGATTTCTGTGCTGACGCCGCATCATAAAAAGAGACTGCTCAATTTCGGTATGGTAACGCTTGGCTGTGTGCTGTTCGCGCTTTCCTTCGACCTGTTCCTCGACCCGTCGCGCATCGCGCCGGGGGGCGTTTCGGGCCTTGCGATGGTGGTAAAATATCTGACCGGGCTGCCGATCGGCGTAGGGATTCTCTTAATGAACATTCCTCTTCAGATTACCGCTTTTTTAAAGCTCGGGAAACGTTTTATCCTTTATACAGCCTACGCAACGGCGCTTTCTTCCATCCTGATCGACCTGTTGGTATTTTTGCCGGCCTTCACCAACGATCTGCTGTTGGCCTCGATCTACGGCGGGCTCCTGATGGGGGCCGGAATGGGAATGGTTTTTGCGGGCGGCGCGACGACCGGCGGAAGCGACGTCATCAGCCGGCTCGTCCGCCTGCGCTACCCGCATGTCCGGCTGGGGAAAATCATCCTGCTGGTGGACTGCGGGATTGTCGCGGTTTCCGCAACGGTTTTCCAGGATATCAACCGCGCGCTTTATGCCGCGATCTCCCTCTATGTCAGCTCGCTGGTGATCGACATGATCATGAACGGGTTTGATTATGCCACCATGATCTACATTATCTCCGATTTTTCGTCGGAAATTGCCGTAAAAATCCAGGATAAGCTGGAACGCGGCGTTACCTATCTGAACGGGCAGGGGGCTTATGAAGGCGCGCCCAAAAAGGTCATTCTCTGCACCGTCAAGCGCAACGAATCAGCCGCTCTCTATGACATCGTACATGAAATTGACCCCAATGCATTTTTAATTGCGTCAGAAGCGCACCAGGTTTTTGGCTATGGCTTTTCACCCTATCAAAAAAGCGGCTGACCCGATCTTTCAGATTAGCTTAAAATGGGCGAGCGCTTTGACTGCGCCGTCGTTTGCGACGCTGTCGGTGATATAGTCCGCCGCCTCGCCCATCCGGGGTGAATGCTGCGCCATGGCGATTCCGGTTCCCGCCGCGCGCATCATTTCAAGATCGTTGTCGCTGTCCCCGATGGCATAGGCATTTTCCGGCGGAATTCCAAGCCGTGCGAGAAACTGCAGCAGGCCGGTTCCTTTGTTCACGCCTTTGCGGGAGACATCGCAGCTGGTAAACAGCGAATGCCGGTCAAACACAAATTCACTGTCAAACGCCTGTTCCAACCGGATCTGCTGGCTTTCTTCGTCATAGGCCGTCATGATCTTATTTGCTTTCCAATCCCGCATCTGCTCAATCGGATAAAACTTTTCCGTACAAATATCAAACCGGTTCAGAAACCCCTCGAAAACATCGCTGAACGCCCGGAAATAGCAGGCATCCTGCCCTTCAAGCGCATAAGAGACTTTCAGCCGTTCGCAGGTCTCCATCAGGGAATGGGCGATTTTCTGATCAATGATCTCATTGAAAAGAACGGTGTCCCCCATTTTTGCGTACGCTCCGTTGGTCGTGATCCACCCGTCAAGCGGAAGTTCCTGAGCGTTGTCCGGAAGATAGGAAAGCGGACGGCCGGTGCAAAGAACCGCCAGATACCCGTTCTCCCTTAACTTGCCGACTGCGGCTTTCGTTGTGCTTGTCGGTGCGGGAACCCCCTGCGCTTTATCCACCAATGTTCCGTCATAGTCAAAAAATACTGCTCCGCGCCGCATGCATGTATCCCCTTTGTTTCAAGATTCTGTTATAGTATCTCAAGTATAGCACAGATCTCTCCAATCGGCAAAAATTGTCGCAGAAAGGGGATCATCCTGATCGCCGCCATTTGACAAAATATGCGGCGAAAGATAAGATGAAATCCATAAGCAGCTGTTTCATGGAGACCGGGGAGGGGAGAAGATGAAAATTCTTGTAACAGGCGGCGCGGGGTTTATCGGGGGGAATTTTGTTCATTATCTGCTGCGGGAGCATCCGGAGGAGCAGGCCGTTTGTCTGGATGCGCTCACTTATGCAGGGGACCTGAAAACACTGGAAGCTGTGCGGGCAAATCCCCGTTTCACGTTTATAAAGGGGGATATCACCGACGCTCAAACAGTCGACCGTGTATTCAGTCAGGAACGCCCGGATGTTGTCGTCAATTTCGCGGCGGAAAGCCATGTCGACCGTTCCATCCGCGATCCGCAGTTGTTTTTGCGGACAAATGTCATTGGAACAGGGGTCCTGCTGGATGCCTCCCGAAAATACGGTATCGCGCGGTTTCATCAGATTTCAACCGATGAGGTCTACGGGGATTTGCCGTTTGACCGGCCGGAGCTCTCCTTCAGCGAAATGTCTCCGCTTCGGCCTTCCAGCCCTTATTC